>CANOBU010000021.1 GCA_947564425.1 uncultured Eggerthellaceae bacterium | reverse complement strand
GCGACCTCCGACGTGACAGGCCGGCGCTCTAACCAACTGAGCTAACACCCCGTGAATGCAGCGTAGGTAATATTACTTGACAAGCCGCCTCCGCGCAATACCCGTTCAAGTTTTTTTCATCGGAGCGCGGCAGGGGCGATGCGGTGGGTTCCTGCTCGGTTACCGGCGGATGCGGGGCGCGCTTCCGCTCGCCGGCCTCCGCAGCCTGTAGCATACCGGAGGGCGGAAACGCCGTGGATATATTATCGAGGGGCGCACGATTTCGGCGCAACTACTTAAGGCCCTCGATTACTTCGGGGGAAAGTTGGAAATAATCAACATCGAAGCGGGGTTCTTGCCCCATAGTGACTACCTTATGAGGCAAGATGAATCCAATATCATCATCCGCAAGACCATCGGGGATAACCTTTCGACCCTGCGTGCCTCCCTGAAGATCCCCCAGACCACATTCGCCCAGATGGTATGCATCGACCGGTCCTACCTCAATCGCATCGAGAAGGGCACCGAGAACGTATCGGTGGATATCCTGGTGAAGATCGCCGACGGCCTGGACGTTCCCATCACGCGGTTGCTCGAAGGACTGGGCGACTGCCCGCCGCGGATGCTGCCCGAGCGCTATTTCAACTACGCTGCGCAGCAGCTCCCCGGCGATTAGGCCTTTCGGGGAACCCCGTCCGATTTCCCCTGCAAACGGCCGGTTCGCAGCCGGGATTGCCAGCGCTCCGATTTATGGCGAAGCGGAGGAATGCCCCGGTGCATTTCGCGCATGGGCTAGAATGGCCCAAAGGAGAAATGCATGCGCATCGTCAAGTACCTGGGGCCACATAAGCTAGCGGTGTTCCTCATCTTCGTGCTGCTGATAGGGCAGGCGTTCTGCGACCTCATGCTGCCCAACTACACCTCCCAGATAGTCGATGTGGGCATCCAGCAGGCCGGGGTGGAGTCCGTAGCCGTCGACGAGCTGTCCCGGGGCACCGCGGACCGCATCGCCGCCACCGAAGCCGAAGGTTTCGACGGTGCCCTGTTCGCTGATTCCTATGCCTACGACGAGCAGGCGGGAACCTACCGGCTGACCGATTACGGCCGCGCCCATCGGCAGGAGCTCGAGGCCATGATGGCGCTGCCCTTGGCCGAGGCCCACGGCATGGCGCGGGCCGATGCCTCCGGCGACCTGCTGGGCCAGGTGGCCGTGGCCGCAGCCCGCGAGGAGTATCGCGACCTGGGCTACGATATGGGCGCCTTCCAGATGGATTACCTGATTGCCACGGGCCTGCGCATGATGGGCTTCGTGCTGGCCTCGATGGTGCTGTCGGGCTGCGTGGGCTTCATCGCCTCCCGTACCGGCGCCTCCATCGGCCGCGACCTGCGCAGCCGGCTGTTCGCCAAGGTCATGGAGTTCTCCGATGCCGAGGTGCAGCGGTTCTCGCCGGCCTCGCTGATAACCCGGGGCACCAACGATATCCAGCAGATCCAGATGATGTCCGTCATGCTGCTGCGCATGGTGCTGTACGCCCCCGTGCTTGCCATCGGCGGCATCGTGATGGTGGCGCGCACCGATGCCTCCATGGGCTGGCTCATCGCCCTGGCCATAGCGGGCGTGTTCGTGCTGATAGGCGTGCTGATGGCCGTGGTCATGCCCAAGATGCGCATCATGCAGAAGCTGATCGACCGGGTGAACCTGGTTTCCCGCGAGATGATATCGGGCGTGTCGGTGGTGCGCGCCTTCGGGCAGCAGGCCCGCGAGCAGCAGCGCTTCGATGCCGCCAGCACCGACCTCATGCGCACCCAGCTGTTCACCAACCGCGCCATGACTTTCATGATGCCCTTCATGTCCCTTATCATGAACCTGCTGACGGTGGGCATCCTGTGGATAGGCGCCGGCCAGGTGGATGCAGGGTCCATCCAGACCGGCGACCTCATCGCCTTCATCACCTACGCCATGGTTATCGTGATGGGTTTCCTGGTGCTGTCGATGCTGGCCGTCATGGCGCCTCGCGCCGATGTGGCCGCCCAGCGCATCCAAGAGGTCCTGGAAGCGCCCGTGAGCATCGCCGACCCCGCCGATCCGGCGCCGCTGCCCCGCACGGGGCTGCCGGGGGCGTCCCTGGAGTTCCAAGGGGTCTCGTTCGGCTACGAAGAGGGGTCCGAATGCGTGCTGCGCGATATCTCCTTCAAGGTGCAGCCGGGCCAGACCTGCGCATTCATCGGGTCCACCGGCTCGGGGAAATCGACCGTGCTGAAGCTGGTGGAGCGCTTCTACGATGCGGGCTCGGGGCGCATCCTGCTGGATGGCGCGGATATCCGCACCCTGCGGCTGGCGGACCTGCGCAGCCAGCTGGGCTATGTGCCCCAGCAGTCGTTCCTGTTCTCGGGCACCATCGCCTCGAACGTCGGCTTCGCTGCCGATGCCATGGACCCGCAGCGCATCGACGGGGCGCTGCAGATCGCCCAGGCCGAAGCCTTCGTCGCCGAGAAACCGGAAGGCGCCGATGCCCCCATCGCCCAGGGAGGCACCAATGTGTCCGGCGGGCAGCGCCAGCGCCTGGCCATCGCCCGGGCCCTGGCCTCGGATGCGCGGCTGTTCCTGTTCGATGACTGCTTTTCGGCCCTCGACTACAAGACCGATGCGGCCCTGCGCCGTGCCCTGCGAGAACGGCTGCCGGGCCGTACCCAGCTGATCGTGGCCCAGCGCATCGCCACGGTCATGGCCGCAGACCTCATAATCGTGCTCGATGACGGCCGCATAGTGGGCCAGGGCACCCACCGCCAGCTGCTGGCCGGGTGCCCTGCATATCGCGAGATAGCCGAGTCGCAGCTGTCCCCGGCCGAGCTGCAGCAGGCCCTGGCCGGCGATGAGGCGGCGCTGGAGGGCTCCTTCGCCCGCGCCGCCGCCTTCCTGGATGGCGACGATCCGGCCCAGATGGCTGCGGAAGGGGGTGAGCCCCGATGACCATGCAGGAGGAAGCGCCGCAGACTCCGGCATCCCCGGATGTCCGCGGGCAAGGGCCGGCCGCTCCGGGTACATCGCCCCGGCCGCCCCGGCGCGGCCCTCGCCGGCACGGCCCCCATGGCCCCCTGGCCCCCGGCGAGAAGCCCCGCGATTTCAAGGGGACCATGGGCAAGCTGCTGCGCTTCATGGGGCGCTTCAAGGCGCTTTTGGCCCTGGCCTTGGTGTTCGCCATCGGCGCTACCGCCTTCAACGTGGTGGGCCCGAAGGTGATGTCCCAGGCCACCACGGAGCTCTTCGAGGGCATCGTCGCCAAGGTGGCCGGCACCGGATCCATCGACTTCCAGGCCATCTTCTTCATACTGGCGGCTACGCTGGGCATATACCTGGCCAGTTCCGCCTGCCTGTTCGTGCAGGGGTGGATACTCACCTATGTGTCGCAGAAGACCTGCTACGAGCTGCGCCGCGAGATAGCCCAGAAGACCGACCGCCTGCCCATCGGCTACTACGAGCGCACCAGCACCGGCGATATCCTGTCGCGCATCACCAACGACGTGGACACTTTGGGCCAGAGCCTCAACCAGGGGATATCGGAGTTCCTGCGCTCGACGGTAACCATCGTGGGCGTGGTGGCCATCATGTTCTCCATCAATATAGCCATGACGCTGGTCACGCTTCTGATCGTGCCCGTATCGCTGGTGCTCATACGCCTCATCGTGAAGCGCTCGCAGAAATACTTCTATGCCCAGCAATCCAACCTGGGGGCCATCGACGGCTGCATCGAGGAGACGTTCTCGGGCCATGGCGTGGTGAAGGCCTTCGGCCGCGAGGATGCCGTGGTGCGCGACTTCGAGGCCATCAACGGCCGCCTGTACGAGAGCGCCTGGCGCTCGCAGTTCCTCTCGGGCCTCATGCGCCCGCTGATGGACCTCGTGAGCAACCTGGGCTATGCGGTGGTGGCCATCCTGGGGGCGCTCTTCGCCATCCAGGGCATCATCACGGTGGGGGATATCCAGGCATTCATACAGTATGTGAAGAACTTCACCCAGCCCATCACGGCCCTGGCCCAGGTGAGCAATGTGCTGCAGCAGATGGCCGCTGCGGCCGAGCGCGTGTTCGAGTTCCTGGAGGCGCCGGACGAGACCGACGAGCGGGCCGATGGCTCCATCGACAGCTCGGAACTGGCCTGCGATGTGGAGTTCGACCACGTGCGCTTCGGCTACGACCCCGATAAGCCGGTCATCCGCGATTTCACCGCTCGGGTGAAGGAAGGCTGCACCGTGGCCTTCGTAGGCCCCACGGGGGCGGGGAAGACCACCCTGGTGAAGCTGCTCATGCGCTTCTACGATGTGCAGTCGGGCGCCATACGCATCGGCGGCACCGATATCCGCGAGATCCCCCGCGAAGAGGTGCGCGAGCTGTTCGGCATGGTGCTGCAGGATGCGTGGCTGTTCCACGGCACCGTGCGCGACAACATAGCCTACGGCAAGCCCGGCGCCACCGACGAGGAGGTGCGCCAGGCGGCCCGCAGCGCCTTCGCCGAGCATTTCATCGAGACGCTGCCCGGCGGCTACGATGCCATGATAAACGAGGAGGCCAGCAACATAAGCGCCGGCCAGCGCCAGATGCTCACCATAGCCCGGGCGTTCCTGGCCGACCGCCGCATGCTGGTGCTGGACGAGGCCACCAGCTCGGTGGACACCCGCACCGAGGAGCGCATCCAGGCGGCCATGGACGCGCTCATGGCCGGCCGCACCTCCTTCGTCATAGCCCATCGGCTGTCGACCATACGCAATGCGGACCTGATCTTAGCCATCCGCGACGGCGACATCGTGGAGCAGGGCACCCACGAGGAGCTGCTGGCCCTCGACGGCTACTATGCCGAGCTGTACAACTCGCAGTTCCAGTAGGGGCCCGGCTGGGGGCCGCAGGGGCCCCATGGTAGAATGTCCTGGCTATGGATAACGCAAAACCTGGAAAAACGAAAGTGGCCGTGTTCGACTTCGACGGCACGTCCATCGAGGGCAGCTCGCCTTCGTGGCTGGTGAACCGCCTTATCTTCGAGCGCCGCATCACGTTTTTGACCTCGGTCAAGATCGGCCTGTGGGGTCTGGCCTACAAATGGCGCCTGCCCCAGAACGAGGCCTGGGTGCGCGGCCAGGTGTTCTCGGCCTTCGATGGCCGTCCGAAGGAAGAGGTGGATGTCTACCTCCGCCGCTTCTACGACACCTATATAGCCAAGCGCTTCCGCCCGGCCGCCGACGAGGCCATGCAGCAGCGCGTGGACGAGGGCTGCGAGGTCATCGTGGTGTCCGCCACCTTCGAGCCCATCGTGCTGCGGGCCATGGAGGACCATCCCTTCACGGCGCAGATATCCACCCGCATGCGCCTGCGCGAGGACGGCACCTACAGCTGCGAGGTGGAGGGGCGCCCCATGGAGGGGGACGAGAAGATCGCCGCGCTGCGCCATTGGTGCGACGGGCGCTTCGGCGAGGGCAACTGGGTGCTGGCCTACGCCTACGGCGACCATCATTCCGATATACCGCTGCTGTCGGCGGCGGAGCACCCCTTCGCGGTATCGCCGAACAGCGGGCTGAAGAAATACGCCAAGGCCCATGGCTGGCCCATCCTGGATTGGTCCATCGACGTTCCCAAGGATGCCTGACCCCCGGTTGTGGATATCCCGCCGGGGCGATCTGGGGAAGCGGTGAACTATCCGTAAACGTTTGGTTTCCCCTGCCGGCCCGGGGGCCGTTCCATGAGATAATCTCACCGAACAACACTGAGAACACCCTACGAGACGACGGAGAAGGAGGTTGGGTTATGACGGAGAAATTCCCCGGCAGCGACGGGCCCAACCCGAGCAACTGCAGCGAATCCTACAACGACTACCTGCGCCGCGCGGCCGGAGCCTGCGAGGCGGGCGACCTGGTGCTGGGCATGTACCTGTACCTGGCCGCCTACGAGAAGGCGGCAGCCGACCCGGATATCTCCGACGGCGTGGCCGTGGCGGGGCTGCAGGAGGCGTGGCATTTGGCCTGCGACCTGAAGGAGCGCTCCATCGCCGAGCACGTATTCGAGCAGCTGGAGCCCTTCCTTATGCCCGAAGAGGTGAACGATTACGCAAACGAGCTGCAGAACCTGGCATTGGACCGCCTGGAGGAATACGGGTTCTCGCGCGAGGAGCTGCAGGATATGGCCGAGATGATATCCCAGGACCTCATAGGCCCCGACGGCACCATGGTGCGGGTCGAGAGCTTCTCGCTGCCCTCGGTGAAGGCGCCGGCGCCCGATGCCGAGGTCGCAGGCGCGCAGGGGGCCGAGGCCGAAGCGGCGCCCGAGCCGGCTGCAGAGGCCTGCGCCGACGAACCCACCACGGCTGCCAAGAAGCAGGGTGCTGCGCCGAAGATGGGCCTGGGGGTTGCGGCGGTCGATGATTTCAACCCCTACGACATGCTGGATACCAGCTCGGTGGGCACGAGCTACCACGGGGCCACCAACGAGGGTTCCGGCGCCTATTCCTTCACCCGCGATGCCGACCGTGCGGCCCAGGGCGGCGATGGCGCGCCCCGGGAATCGCTGCACGAGAAGGTGAGCGCTGCGGCCGAGGCCATCGCCCAGGCCATGCAGACCATGCCCTCGGCCAACGACGGTCGCGCCAACGGGGCCATCGAGCCGGCGCCTTCCCGCGAGGCCGCGCCTGTGTCGGCGGCCCAGCCGAAGATCACCGGTCCCCGCGAGGATACGCCCTCGCAACCCAAGGAGCCCGAGGCGCCCCAGTACCGGCCGTTGAACTACCGCACCCTGGTGGGCTACGGCGAGGTTATCGCCCTGATGCGCGATTTCGGCGTGGGTATGCAGCGCGACCAGGGGTTCCAGAACTTCGTGGCCATGCTGAACAGCCGCCATGGCCTGCGGGCGGCGCCGGCTTTGGATACCATCCTGTTCCGGGCGCCCATCATCGAGGATGCCTCCCGTTTCGTGGAGGCCACGGCCGGGGAGCTGGGCCTGCCCGTGCTGCGCATGTCCATGGAAGAGAACGTCCAGGGCATGCCGGTGCTGTGCGTCTCCACCCAGGGGAAGAACAGGCCGCGCATGAACCATGCCCAGAACCGCTTCGAGGGGCCGGGCATCCTGGTGATCGAGGACCTGGACCTGTGGATGATGCCCTCGATGCCGGAAGGCGCCGAGGGGCTCGGCGGCCTTATGATGGCCAACATATCGCGGGGGGCCCGCGAGGCTGTGAACCTCATACGCTCCGCCGTGGCCGACCCCGATGTGTACGTGTTCGCCACCTCGACCATGGCCGGCGATGTGGACCCGTTCTTCTATGAGATCCTGGAGCCCATCACGGTCATCGACATAGCCGACCCCACCGCTTCCGAGCGCGATGAGATATGGGCCGAGATCATGGAGGAGCATCCCTCTATGCGGGGCCTCGACCGCCGCGAGCTCACGCGCCTTTCGGGGGGCTTGGCCCGCTACGACCTGTACATGGCGGCCCGGGAGGCCTTGGAGGAAGCCTACAAGGTGGGTTTGGTGCAGCGCATGTTCGTGCCGGTGAGCGCCCAGAACATCTACGATAAGCTGGCAGCCTGCCATCAGTATGAATCCGATGAGTACCGCACCCTCGAGGAAGAGATAATCCGCGGCTTCCGTGAAGACTTGGATCATCTGGACGACCTGATAGACGGCTCCGCCGGAGCCTGGTACTAAAGGTGGCTGCCGCGAGCGCCGGCAGCGGGATGGAAGGGTCCGTGCCCCCTGCCGCTGCCGACCCCTGCGAATCCGCGGCTTCCGCCGTGCGGGCCGCAGGGAAGGGGGCCGATTGGAACTGCTGCGCCTGCGGCCGCGACGGGTTCATCGCCCTGGTGCGCGACGAAGGCGCCCGGCACTACCGCGACCTTCCCTGGCGCCATTGCCAGGATCCCTATGCCGTGCTGGTGTCGGAGGTCATGCTGCAGCAGACCCAGGTGAGCCGCGTGCTGCGCTACTGGGAGCGCTGGCTGCGGCAGTTCCCCACCTTGGACGCCCTGGCGGCCGCCGACACGGCGGCGGTGCTGGAGGCATGGCAGGGCCTCGGCTACAACCGCCGCGCCCTGGCCCTGAAGCGGGCCGCCGAGGAATGCGCGGCCCGGGGGTGCGGCTTTCCCGGCGATGCCGCGCAGCTGCAGCAGCTGCCGGGTATCGGGCCCGCCACGGCCGCCGGCGTGGCGGCCTTCGCCTTCGACCGGCCGGCGGTGTATCTCGAGACCAACGTGCGCTCGGTGTTCCTGCACTGCCTGTTCCCCGATGACGAGGCCGTCCCCGACCGCCGGCTGATTCCCTACGTGGCCGACACCTGCCCGTCGGGCGCGGGCACCGATGCAGAAGGCGGTCCGCGCGATTGGTATTACTGCCTGCTCGATTACGGGGCGCATCTGAAATCCCAGGGCATCAACCCCTCGCGCCGCTCGCGCCATTACACGCGGCAGAGCGCCTTCGAGGGCTCCCACCGCGAGAAGCGCAGCCTGCTGCTGAAGGCGGTGCTGGCCGCCCCCGAGGGCATTGCAGCCCAGGAGGCCTTCGAGGCCCTGAACGACCATGAGCGCGAGGCCGGGCGCGATGGCCTGGATGCCGATGCCCTGGAGGCCCTGGCCGCCGAGCTGCAGGCCGAGGGCTTCTTCCGCCGCGAAGGCGACCTGCTGGTGCCCTAGGGCAAAGACAGCCGTTCGAGGGAATGGGGTCTGTCGGCCGCCCCCGCCCTTCGGGATTTACTTCACCGAATCCCTGCGGGCAGGGGCGGCCGACGGGCCCCATTCCCTCAGATGGGCTCGTTCGCCTTAATCCACGGGATAGGAACCCAGCACCTTCACCTCGCGCAGCTTCATGCGCAGGCAGTTCAGGGCCGTCTGCACGGCTATGTCGTTCACCGATCCCGGGAATTCGATGAAGAACATGTAGTCGCCCAGCCCCTGCTTGGTGGGACGCGACTGGATCATGGTCAGGTTGATGTTCGCGAAGGCGAACTCCGACAGGATCATATGCAGGGTGCCGGCGCGGTCCTCCTGCATGAACAGGGCAAGCGAGGTCTTGAGCTTGCTGCCGGAGAGCTCCGGCGCGCTGCCCGGCCGTCCGATCAGCGCGAAGGCGGTCTGGTTGCCGAAATGGTCCTCGATACCCTCGACCTCGATGCGGGCCCCGTGGATCCGGGCGGCGAAGGCGTTGGCGATGCCGGCGATGGATGGATCGCCGGCGGCCATGCGGGCGCTTTCGGCGGTGGACGACACGGTGAGCGTATCGCGGCCCGGCAGCTGCTCGGTGATGAAGCGGCGGCACTGGGCGATGCCCTGGTTGTGGGAGGCGATGGTTTTCACGTCGGCCAGGGTGGCATCGGGGTGCAGGATGAGGCAATGGTGGATGTCCACCACCCGCTCCGCCAGGATCACGGCATTGCTGCGGAAGGCGAAGTTGTCCAAGGTGGCCGTGACGGGCCCCTCGATGGAGTTCTCTTTGGCGACGACGCCGTACAGGGTGCGTCCGCGGTCCACGGCATCGAACACATCGTTGAAGGTGGTGAAGGGCACCAGCTGCGCATCGGGGGCGCCCAGCTGATCGGCGAACATGCGGGCTGCCTCGTGGGAATAGGTGCCCTCGGGGCCGAGGTATGCGATGGTGATGGGTTGGTCGGCCATGGTCTTCTCCTTTGTCGGTGCAGGGTGCCATTGTAACCGATTCCCCAAGGCGGAAAACCGCGTTTGTGAGAGAATGGGGGAAAGGAAAGAGGTGGCCATGGAACCGACAGCCGGCACGATGTTGGGCGATGCTCTGGAGGCGCGGGGGTATACCCCCCGGGCTTTCATGGATCTGTGCGCCACGGTTGCCGAGGCGTCGGGCGTAGGCGAGCTCGGGGCACCGCGGGTGGCGGCGGCCCTGGAGGCGGCCTACGGGCGCCTGCGCACCGGGGGGCTGTACCCGGTGGTGTGGCTGGAGGGCGCCTCGTGCAGCGGGTGCACCGAGTCGTTCGCCCAGCTGGCCCCTCCGGGCATCGCAGCGGTCATCCTGGAGATGCTCTCGCTCGATTATTCGGATATGCTGGCCGCCGGCGCCGGCAGCTCGGTGGAGGCGGCGAAGGAGCGCACCATCGCCGCCGGAGGCTATCTGCTTATCTACGAGGGTGCTGTGACGCAGGCCTTCGAGGGCCATTCGCTGCGGGTCGCCGATGCGCCGGGTATCGACCATCTGGACGGCGCCGCGCGCCGGGCCCAAGCGGTTATCGCCTTGGGGTCCTGCGCGGTGAACGGCGGCTGGATGGCGGCGCCCCCCAATGCGGCCCGGGCCGTGGGCGTGCAGGAGTACCTGGCGGCCCGCGACATCGGGGTGCCGGTCGTCAATATCCCCGGCTGCCCCGCCAATCCCGAATGGCTGCTATCGGTGCTGGTGCGCCTGACCCTGCTGGGCGGCCTTTCCGCAACGGCGCTGGATACCGGGGGGAGGCCGCGCAACCTGTTCGGCGATACCGTCCACGACAACTGCGCCCGGCGCCGCTGCTTCGAGGAGGGGCGCTTCGCCTTCGCTCCCGGCTCGGCCGAGGCGGCCGAGGGCTATTGCCTGTATGCCCTGGGGTGCCGGGGCCCCCAGACCAAGGCCCTCTGCGGCATCACGCTGTGGAACAACCGCCGCAGCTGGTGCGTCTATGCCGGCGGTCCCTGCATCGGCTGCTGCGACAGCGACCCTGCCGGCCCCAGCTGGTTCGCGCGGAACAAGGCGGTGAACGGCGCCGACCGCCTGGCCCTCCCGGCCGAGCTGTACGCCGGCGAGCCCACGCCGCTTATCAGGCCGGGAGCCGTGCGGTCCTTCGGCCCCCGCCGCTGACTCCAGGGGGGGGGATTGCCATGGATCCGATGGATGCAGATGATATGGATGCCGCGGGCACCGCAGCTACGGTGAATGCGCTGGAGATGCAGCGCGGCTATCGCCTGCGCTGGCTCGATTTCGACCGTTACGGCCGCTTGCGGCCTGCAGCTGTGCTGGACCTGCTGCAGGATATGGCAACCCTGCAGGCCGAGGTGATGGGCATCGGCTACGAGGCGATGCAGGCCAAGGGTGTGTTCTGGGCCCTTGTGCGCCTGAAATACCAGATGACGGGCACGCCGTGCCACCACCAGGCGGTGCAGGTGCGCACGTGGCCCCATACGCCTTCGCGCTTCTCGTTCCAGCGCGATTACCAGATACTCGCCGAGGATGGGGATGAGCTGGTGAAGGCCACCTCGGAATGGGTGCTCATGGATATCGCCGAGCGCAGGTTCGCCAAGGTGGGCGATGTCTACGAGGCGCAGGGGGCCTTCCTCGGCGACCGAGCCTTCCCCTGCAAACCGAAGAAGATCGCATGGCCGGGCCAGGAGAACCTCCCGGTATACGAGGTGGTCCCGCAGTTCGGCTGCATCGACCAGAACGGCCATGTGAACAACAGCTGCTATCCGGGGTTCGTCATGGATGCCCTGGACCCGGGCCCCGAGCGCATCCTGGATACGCTGCAGATCGATTTCCGCCACGAGGTCGTGCAGGGCATGCCCCTGCAGGTGCATCTGAACGACGAAGGGGAGCGCACTGCGGCCCAAGGCGTACGCCCCGATGGCGAGACGGCCTTCAACTGCCTGATCGAATGGGCAGCCGATCCGGAAGCGAGATGAAATGGCACGGGAATCCCTGAAAGCGAAGCGGGAACGGGCGTTGGCCGTGTGCGAGCGCATGGCCGAGCACTACCCCGACCCGCGTCCCCAGCTGCAGTTCGGCGACGACCCCTTCCGCCTGGCCATAGCCGTGCTGCTGTCGGCCCAGACCACCGATGCCGCCGTGAACAAGGTGACCCCGGTGCTGTGGGAGCGCTATCCCGCCATCGAGGATCTGGCCGCTGCCAACCTGGCCGATGTGGAGGAGATCCTGCATTCCCTGGGGTTCTTCCGCTCGAAGGCGGCCAACTGCATCAAATGCGCCCAGATGGTGCTGGCCGACTACGGCGGCGAGATGCCCCGCGACATCGATGAGATGCAGAAGCTGCCGGGCATCGGCCGCAAGAGCGCCAACATCGTGACCAGCATCGCTTTCGGCGATGTGCGGGGCATCGCGGTGGACACCCATGTGTTCCGCATCGCCCACCGCCTGAAGCTCTCGAACGCGAAGGATCCCTCGGCCACCGAGCAGGACCTGCTGAAGGTCATTCCGCCGGAGCTGTGGGGCGGTGTGAACATCCGCTGGATCCTGTTCGGCCGGGCCATCTGCTCGTCCCAGCGGCCCAAGTGCGGCGAATGCTTCCTGGCCGACATCTGCCCCAGCGCCGGCAAATGCTGACGGGACGTATCGCCTGCCATTCCACGGAAGGTTCGACCTGGGGGACGGCTCCGATGGGGATGCCCGGTCTCACTAAGGCTTCGGCTTGCTTTTGAATATTTTCAAGTTTGTGCCTGCAGAATCGTTCGACCGGGCATCCCCATCGGAGCCTCTCCGTTGCCGAGGGCAGATGGGGCTGCCTTCGCCATCTTAACTGGATGGAAACATTGCCGAAACTCGCCTGACACAGCGGTTCCCTAGAATCGGAAGCGGTCAGGATATGCGAGAAAGGCAGTTTCTATGCAGAGCGAAACGGGAAGAGGGGCCCCAGCGGCTCCTTGCAGTCGATTCATGGAAAGAGGCGCCCCGGCGGGTCCTCCCGTGCAAACCCAGGCGGATCCTTGCGAGCGCCCCACGCTTTATCGCAGCGGCTTCGAGCACGATGCCTGCGGCATCGGGGCCCTGGCGAACCTGAAGGGGATCCGCACCCACCAGATGGTCGACGATGCGCTGTCGGTGCTGGTGAACCTGGAGCATCGCGGCGGCGTGGGCCTGGAGGCCAATACCGGCGACGGCGCCGGCATCCTGATGCAGATACCGCATCGGTTCTTCCGCAAGGAGGCTCAGAAATACGGCTGCATCCTGCCCCGCGAGGGCGATTACGGGGTGGCCATGATATTCGCGCCCCCCGATGAGGAGGGCCTGGCCTGCGCCATGCGCACCTTCGAGGAAGGCTGTGCCCGAGAGGGCATCCCGTTCCTGTTCTGGCGCGATGTGCCGGTGGATGCCCACGACCTGGGCACCACGGCCCTGGAATGCATGCCCGCCATAAAGCAGGCATTCCTGGGCCGCCCCGCCGATGCGGCCCCCGGCGATGAATTCGAGCGGCGCCTGTACGTGGGGCGGCGCACCGTGGAGAAGCGGGGCGCGGAGCAGCCCGGCCTGCAGGGGAAGGTGTTCTATATCTGCTCGATGAGCGCCCGCACCATCGTGTACAAGGGCATGCTGGTGTCCACCCAGATGCGGGGATTCTTCCGCGACCTCGACGATGCCTCTACCGAGACGGCCATCGCCCTGGTGCATTCCCGCTATTCCACCAACACCACGCCCTCGTGGGAGCGTGCCCACCCCAACCGCTACATCGTGCACAACGGCGAGATAAACACCCTGCGCTGCAACGTGAACTGGGCCCGGGCCCGCGAGCCGCATTTCTACTCGCCCGTCATGGGGGAGCAGCTGCAGAAGGTGCTGCCGGTGTTCAACGGCGAGGGGTCCGACTCGGCCATGCTGGACAACATGCTGGAGTTCATAGCCATGAACGGCCGCAGCCTGCCCCGGGCCGTGTCGATGCTGCTGCCGGAGCCTTGGGACAAGAACGAGGCGCTCTCGGATAAGCGGCGGGCATGGGACGAGTACCAATCCATGCTGACCGAGGCTTGGGAGGGCCCGGCGGCCATCGCATTCTCGGACGGCCGCATAATGGGGGCGGCGGTGGACCGCAACGGCTTGCGCCCGGCCCGCTACTGCGTGACGGCCGACGATCGTCTGATCCTGTCCAGCGAAGCCGGCACCTTGGATGTCGACCCTGCTTCGATCCTGGTTTCGGGCAGCCTGGGGCCCGGCCAGATGCTGTTGGTGGACCCGGCGGCCGGCCGGGTGCTGTTCGATGACGAGATCAAGGACGGCCTGGCCAACCAGAAGCCCTACCGCGCTTGGGTCGATGGCGAGACGCTCTCGTTGGACAGCCTGGTGGAGGGGATGCGTACCGACCCGGAGGAGCCTGTGGACGGCGGCCTGCCCCTGGAGGGGCGCCAGGCGGTCCATGGCTTCTACTTCGACGACATCGAAGAGGCCATCATGCCCATGGCCCGCAACGGCGCGGTGCCGCTGGCATCCATGGGCGCCGATACGCCGCTGGCCTGCCTGTCATCGCGGCCGCGGCGTTTCTTCAACTACTTCAACCAGTTGTTCGCCCAGGTGACCAACCCGCCCATCGATGCCCTGCGCGAATCCTATATAACCTCGACGCTGCTGTATCTGGGCAACCACGGCAACCTGCTGGAGGATGCCCGCGCGAATTGCCGCCTGGTGCGGCTGGATACGCCGCTTCTGGACCGCGGCACCTTCGAAGCGCTCTCCGGCATACACCGCAAGGGCTTCCAGGCCGCCAAGCTGCGCTGCGCCTACCCCCACGGCTGCGGCGGGGATGCGCTGGAGACGGCGCTGGAAGCGCTCTGCGATGCGGCCGAGCAGGCGGTGCGCGGGGGCGCCGATATCCTGGCGCTGTCGGACCGCGTGGGCGCTGGCGAGGTGCCCATGCCGTCGCTTCTGGCGGTGGCGGCGGTGCATAACCGCCTGCTGCGCTGCGGGCTGCGCACCAAGACGGATATCATCGTGGAGTGCGGCGATGCCATCACCCCGCATGACTTCGCCACCCTGGTGGGCTATTCCGCCTCGGGCATATACCCCTATCTGGCCCACGACACCATACGCTCGCTGGTGGGGCGGGGCGTGGTGGAGGGAACGGCCGACGAGGCCATCGCCCGCTATAACCGCGCCGTGGTGGGTGGAATCGTATCCATCATGTCGAAGATGGGGATATCCACCATGCAGGGCTATCACGCGGCGCAGGTGTTCGAGGCCGTGGGATTGGGGCCCGAGCTCATAGGGCGGTATTTCACCGGCACCGTCAGCCGCATCGGCGGTTTGGAGTTGGCCGACCTGCAGCGCGAATGCGATGCGCGGTACCGCGAGGCGCTGGACCTGGCGGCTTCGCCTGCGCCGGACCAGCTGCCTTCGTCCGGCATAACCTCGTGGCGTCCCCGCGGCGAGGAGCACCTTATAACCCCGCAGGTCATAAGCCTGCTGCAGCGGGCTGTGCGCGAGAACAGCTGCGAGCTGTTCGAGGAATACAGCCGGGCGGTGCATGTGCCCGGACGCACCGTGGTGCTGCGGGACCTGCTGGAGTTCGCAGCCGACCGCGACCCCATACCCCTGGAGGCCGTGGAGCCCGCTGCCGAGATAGCGAAGCGCTTCAACACCGGGGCCATGAGCTACGGATCCATCTCGCAGGAGGCCCACGAGTGCCTGGCCATAGCCATGAACCGCCTGGGCGGCCGGTCGAACTCCGGCGAAGGCGGCGAGGACCCGGCCCGCGAGGTCACGCTGCCCAACGGGGATTCCCGCTGCTCGGCCATCAAGCAGATCGCCTCGGGGCGCTTCGGCGTTACCAGCCGCTACCTTATGAGCGCCCGGGAGCTGCAGATCAAGATGGCCCAGGGGGCCAAGCCCGGCGAGGGCGGCCACCTGCCGGGCTCGAAGGTGTGGCCCTGGATCGCCCGCACCCGGCGGTCCACCCCCGGCATCGGCCTGATATCGCCGCCGCCCCACCATGATATCTATTCCATCGAGGACCTGGCCGAGCTCATCTTCGACTTGAAGAACGCCAACCCCGGCGCCCGGGTGTCGGTGAAGCTGGTATCCGAGGGCGGCGTGGGCACTATCGCCACCGGCGTGGCCAAAGGGGGCGCCCATAAGATCCTGGTGTCCGGCGCCAACGGCGGCACCGGCGCCGCGCCGCGCGATTCCATCCACCATGCGGGACTGCCGTTGGAGATGGGCCTGGCCGAGACCCAGCAGACCCTGCTGCGCAACGGCCTGCGCTCGCGGGTGGTGCTGGAGGCCGACGGCAAGCTCATGGACGGCCGCGATGTGGCCGTGGCCTGCCTGCTGGGCGCCGAGGAGTTCGGCTTCGCCACCATGCCGCTGATCGCCATGGGCTGCCTGATGCAGCGTGACTGCCAGCAGGACACCTGCCCGGTGGGCATAGCCACCCAGAACTGCAAGCTGCGGGCATGCTTCGCCGGCAAGCCGGAATACGTGGTGAACTACATGATGTTCGTGGCCGAGCAGCTGCGGGGCATCATGGCGCAGCTCGGCTTCGCCACGGTCGAGGAGATGGTGGGCCAGGTGCAGTGCCTGCGCCAGACCCGCGAGGCGGACAGCTGGAAGGCCCGCCTGCTGGACCTGGGCGAGCTTCTGGCTGTGCCGCAGGTGGAATACGGCCGGGCCATCCCCTACGCCCACTGCCCCCACTTCCTGCCCGAGGCCCAGGCTCCGGACATGCTGGGGCGCGTGCTGGACGCCACCCTGTTCATACCCTATACCGCCCATGCGCGCGAAGCGCTCGTGCCCATCGGCTTCCATGCGGATATCTCGAACGTGAACCGCTGCGTGGGCACCATGCTGGGCTCGGCGGTGACGGAGCGCTACCCCGAGGGGCTGCCGGCCGACACCATACAGATCCACTGCAGCGGCTCCGGTGGCATGAGCTTCGGGGCCTTCCTGCCCGAGGGCATCTCCCTGACCATAGCGGGCGAGGCCAACGATTACTTCGGCAAGGGGCTCTCCGGGGGCACCGTGGCCGTGGGGCCCGCGCCCCAGGCTACCTTCCGCCCCGAGGAGAACATCGTGGTAGGCAACGTTGCCTTCTACGGCGCCACGGCGGGCCGCGGCTTCGTGAACGGCCTGGCCGGGCAGCGCTTCGCGGCGCGCAACTCCGGGGCCCAGCTGGTGGTGGAGGGCATAGGCGACAACGGCTGCGAGTACATGACCGGCGGCACCGTGGTGGTGCTGGGCGAGGTGGGGCTGAACTTCGCCGCGGGCATGAGCGGCGGCGTGGCCTATGTCTACGACGAGAGCCGCACCCTGGCATTGCGGGCCAACCCCGAGCTGGTGGAGCTGGGGGCGCCGTCTGCGGCCGAGCTGGAGCAGGTGCGGGGGCTCATCGAGGACCACGTGAAGGCCACCACCAGCCCCTTGGGCGTGATGATGCTGTACCGCTTCGATGACATAGCATGCCATTTCGTGAAGGTGATCCCCACCGAGTATCGCCGCATGTGCGAGCTGGCCGAGGGCTTCCGCCAAGGGGGCTGCTCGGCTGATGAGGCTCTGGAGCGGGCATTCGAGACCATGAGGACGGAGGTGCGCCATGGGTGAGGTAGGCGCGTTTTTGCGCATAGGACGCCAGGGCCACGGTTTGCGGCCGGCTGCCGAAGCCGTCGGCGATTACGGCGAGTTCGCCCGGCCTTTGGCGGCCGATGACCAATGCCGCCAGGCCAGCCGCTGCATGAACTGCGGCGTGGCCTTCTGCCAGAGCGGCATCGAGATACCCGGGGTGGCCGGCGCCATCGGCTGCCCCCTGCAGAACCTCATTCCGGAAACCAACGACCTCCTTTTTCGCAGGCGCTGGGACGACGCGGTCGGCAGGCTCATCCTGACCAATCCGTTTCCCGAGTTCACCGGCCGCGTCTGTCCGTCACCCTGCGAAGCAGCCTGCAATCTGGGGTTGCACGGGAGCGCTGTAACCATACAGGATAACGAGCGGGCGCTGTCGGATTACGCCTGGGAGCGCGGCATGGATCCCCTGCCGGCGCCGGCGGCGGATGCACCCCTGGTGAGCATCGTGGGCTCGGGCCCCGCGGGCCTGGCCTGCGCGTGGGAGCTGGCCCGCCGCGGGCTGCGCGTGCACGTGGTGGAGCGGGCGGATCGCCCCGGCGGCCTGCTGATGTACGGCATACCCAACATGAAGCTGCCCAAAGAGGTGGTGGAGCGCCGGGTGCGCCTGATGGAAGAGAGCGGCATCGAGTTCGAATGCGGGGCGGATGCCGGCGGCCAGGCCGAGCGCCTGCTGGCCGATTCCGATGCCGTGGTGCTGGCGGTCGGGGCCTGCGTGCCGCGGCCCGTGGCCGTAGAGGGGTGCGACCTGCCCGGCGTGCATTTCGCTGTGGATTATCTGACCGAAGTCACCCGGGCGCTGTTGGACGGCCGCCCCTGCGCCATCGATGCCGCCGGCAAGGACGTGGCGGTGATCGGTGGCGGCGATACCGGCACCGATTGCGTCGCCTGCGCCCTGCGCCAGGGCGCCCGCAGCGTGACCCAGGTCATCCGGGCCCCCCGCCCGGCGGATACCTGCGATGCGGCTGCCGCATGGCCCGGGCGCCGGCCGGTGTATTCCCAGGGCTACGGTCAGCGCGAGGCCCAGGAGCTCTTCGGCGCCGATCCGCGCCTGTGGTCGACGGACACCGTGGCCTTCCGGGGCGATGGCGCCGTGCAGGCCGTGGCCGTGCAGGAGCTCTCCTACGAGGGCGGCCGCCACGGCGTGGAAGGGACCCAGCGGGATATCCCCGCGCAGCTGGTGCTCATCGCCAAGGGGTTCCTGGGGCCCGAGGAATCGCTGTTCGGGGCCTTCGGCGCGCAGGCGTCCGACGGGACGGGGGACGGTCATTGGCTGGCGCCGGCCGATGATGCTGCAACGGGGGAGGACGGCACCCCGGTGTTCGCCGCCGGCGATGCCCGCCTGGGCAGCACCCTGGTGGCCACCGCCATAGCCGATGGCCTGGCCTGCGCCGAAGAAGTGGCCACCCAGCTGCGCCCCTAGGGGGAGCAGCGCGGGGCCCGGCGCGGTGCGAGAGGGCGAAAAGCAGCGCCCCCGGTCGCGGGACCGGGGGCGCTGACGTTCCAGGGGGCCGGCGGCCCGTCTAGCAGTAGAACAGGATCTTGTTGTAGGTGGGCAGCGGCCATGCCTCGGTGGACACGATGCCCTCCATGTCGTCGGTGATAGCCCGCAGACCTTCCATGGCCCCCAGCACGTCGTCGTGGTAGGAGCGGGCGCGGTCCAGGGTGTCCTCGATGTCCTGGGCCTTGGCCAGGGCGGCATCCAGGGCGTCGATGGCGTCGTACATGGCGTTGGCACCGTCGTTCAGACGTTTCAGCAGGCGCAGGTCGGCAGTGGGCTCCAACTCGGGGTTGGCCGTGCGCTTGTCGTTTATGGTGCGCGCCACCTGGTCGGCATAGGCGCTGACAGCCGGCACGATCTTGCGCTTGGCCATGTGTGCCATGGTCTGCCCCTCTATGTTGATGAGCTTCGAGTAGGTATCGAGCTTCACCTCGTAGCGGGCATGGTTCTCGGCCTCGTTCAGCACGCCGAACTCTTCGAATAGCGCGATGTTCTTCGGGTCCAGCATATGCGGCGCGGCATCCACCAGCGAGGGCAGGTTCAAAAGCCCCCGGCGCTCGGCTTCCTCCAGCCACTCGTCGGCGTAGCCATCGCCGTTGAAAATGATGCGCTGATGGTCCGTCAGGGTTTCGCGCACCCAGTCGTAGGCGGCCTTCTCGAAGTCATCGGCCCCTTCCACGGCTTCGGTGAAGTCCTTCAGCGACTTCGCCACGATGGTGTTCAGGATGGTGTTCGCATCGGCCAGGTTCACTTGGCTGCCGGGCATGCGGAACTCGAACTTGTTGCCCGTGAAGGCGAAGGGCGAGGTGCGGTTGCGGTCGGTGTTGTCGCGCTCGAAGCTGGGCAGCACATCTACGCCCAGATCCATGAGCGCCTTAGCCCCGCCGGCGTCTTCCTTGCCGGCGATGATGGCGTCTACCACGCGCCCCAGCTCGTCGCCCAAGAAGATGGAGATGACCGCCGGGGGCGCCTCGTTGGCCCCCAGCCGGTGGTCGTTGCCGGCCGAGGCCACCGATATGCGCAGCAGGTCCTGGTAGTCGTCCACGGCCTGCACCACCGCAGCCAAAAACACCAGGAACCGCAGGTTCTGGGCCGGGGTGCTGCCTGGGTCCAGCAGGTTCTCGTCATCGGTGGCGATGGACCAGTTGTTGTGCTTGCCGGAGCCGTTTATGCCCTCGAAGGGCTTCTCGTGCTGCAGGCATACCAGGCCGTGGTGGCTGGCCAGGGTGCGCATGAGCTCCATGGTCAGCAGGTTGTGGTCGATGGCGGCGTTCGAGATGGAGAACATGGGCGCCAGCTCGTGCTGGCAGGGGGCCACCTCGTTGTGCTTGGTCTTGGCCGGCACCCCCAGCTTCCACAGCTCCTCGTCGAGTTCCTTCATGAACTCGTTCACCGTGGGGCGGATGGCGCCGAAGTAGTGCTCTTCCATCTCCTGGCCTTTGCAGGGGGGTGCCCCGAACAGGGTGCGGCCGGTCAGGATGAGGTCCTGGCGCTGCTCGTAGTCGGCCTCGCGGATCAGGAAGTACTCCTGCTCGGCGCCTACGGTGGTGGTCACCCGCGGCACGTCGATGCCGAACAGGGCCAGCACCTTCACGGCTTCCTTCGACACGGCCTCCATGGAGCGCAGAAGCGGCGTCTTCTTATCCAGGGCCTCGCCGGTATAGCTGCAGAAGGCCGTGGGTATGCACAGCACCTCGTCCTTGATGAAGGCATAGCTGGTGGGGTCCCAGGCGGTGTAACCGCGGGCCTCGAAGGTGGCGCGTATGCCGCCGCTGGGGAACGACGAGGCGTCCGGCTCGCCCTGGATGAGGGCCTTGCCCGAGAACTTCATGATGGCGCGGCCGTCGGGCTGAGGATCGATGAACGAGTCGTGCTTCTCGGAGGTGATGCCCGAGAGCGGCTGGAACCAGTGGGTGTAGTGGGTGGCGCCGTTGGCCACCGCCCATTCCTTCATGGCGTGGGCCACCACGTTGGCCACATCCTCGTCGAGGGGCTTGCCCTCCTTGATGGTGCGGCTGAGCGCCTTGTAGGTGGCCGAGGGCAGCAGCTCCTGCATGGTGTGGTCGTTGAAGACCAGCGTTCCGTATTCCTCTGCGATGCGTCCCATAGAATCCCTTTCCCTGGAATATCCTGTCCTGGTTCGAAGATAGGGGCGCAATGTTTCGAGCGCTTTTCGCACCCGGCCCGAAACCAGATGTTAACGAAACCGCACCGACAGGGCGCGAGCGGGGGGGGGATGAGCCAAGTGTCCATGCGAAAGTCGCCGAAATGCCGGCATCGATGGTCACTATCTCGACTTTTTAGAGCCTTTTCCCGTGGAATGGGCATGAATCAAGGTGTTTCCGCTTGAACAGCAGGCTTCGGATAAAACGCCACCTGGGCTTTTGCCGAACGCCTTTATGGGAGCACAGGCGAAAGACGAGTTTTCACTCTAAAAAGTCGAGATAGTGACCATGAGAATGGAATTTTCAAGCAGTAAGAAGCAAATCTGGGACGAATTAGGGCAGTTAACACTCGGTCTGTCCTCCGCTCGCGCCGCCGCTACTCCAGCCCGGCGCTGCGGCGCAGGCGGTCGGGGATGGGTACGGCGTAGTCGCCGCTGAAGCAGGCGTCGCAGAAGCCGCGGTGGTCGGCCTGCACCGCCTGATGCAGGCCCTCCAGGCTGATGAACGCCAGGGAGTTGCAGCCGATGAAGGCCCGGGTCTCCTCCAGGTCCTTGTTGGCCGATATCAGCTGGCTGCGGGTGTCGGTGTCGATGCCGAAGAAGCAGGGCCAGCGCACCTCGGGGCTCACGATGCGCAGGTGCACCTCCGCTGCCCCCGCCTGCTTCAGCATCTCCACCAGCTTCTTCGAGGTGTTGCCGCGTACGATGGAGTCGTCTATGACCACCAGGCGCTTGCCGGCTATCACACTGGGCAGGGGGTTCAGCTTTATGCGTATGCCCATCTCGCGCATAGCCTGGGTGGGTTGGATGAAGGTGCGGCCCACATAGCGGTTCTTCACGATACCGTCGGCGTAGGGTATGCCGCTGGCTTCGGCGTATCCCAGGGCCGCCGGCACGCCGGAGTCGGGCACTCCCAGCACCAGGTCCGCTTCGGCGGGCGCCTCCCGGGCCAATATGCGGCCCATGCGCCGCCGCGCCTCGTAGACCACCTCGCCGTCGATGACGGAGTCGGGCCGTGCGAAGTAGACGTACTCGAATATGCAGCTGGCCCGGCGCCCTGCGGGGATGCCCTGTTCGGAGTGCAGCCCGTCGGCGCCGATGCGCACGATCTCGCCCGGCTGCACATCGCGCAGGAAGCGGGCGCCCACGGCATCGAGTCCGCAAGTCTCGCTGGCCACGGCCCAACCCCGGCCGCCGGGGAGCTCCCCCAGGCTCAGGGGCCGTATGCCGTTGGGGTCGCGGAAGGCGTAGAGCCCCTCGGCGGTTATCAGCACGATGGCGTAGGCGCCGTGCAGCTTCCCCATCATCAGCCGTATGCCCTCGCGCAGATGTCCCGTGCGCAGGGTCTCCACCCCTATGATCTGGGCTGCCACCTCGCTATCGGTGTTGGAATGCAGCTGCACCCCCTGGGAGGCCAGCCACGCCCGCTGGGGCTTGGTATCCACCAGGGTGCCGTTGTGGGCCACGGCTATGACCTCGTCGCCGATGGCCGATATATGGGGCTGGGCTGAGGTCCAGCCGCCTCCGCCGGCGGTGGAATAGCGCGTATGGCCCAAGGCGATATGCCCTTCCAGGGTGGCCAGCACTTCTTCGTCGAATACCTGGTCCACCAGGCCCGTATCCTTGTGCACCATGACCGTCTCGCCGTCGCCCACGGCTATGCCCGCGCTCTCCTGGCCCCGGTGCTGCAGCGCCTGCAGCCCGAAGGCGGCCATCCGCGCCGCATCCTCGCCCGGGGCGTACACCCCGAATACGGCGCAGGCTTCTTCCAGCCTATCGGGGCGCTCCCCGGGCAGAACCGATCCGGCCATGGCTTCCCATCCCTTCCCGCGCATCGTTCGATGCCCTCTATGCTAGGTCTTCCCGCCCCCGCCGACGGGGTGCTATCCACCCGATTTAACAATGCTGAAACGCGGGCGCCGGCACCGGACCCTACAATGGGCTGCGGTAGAATCGGGCGTCCCAGGACGCCGGCATACCGCGGGCCGTAAACGGATGCGGCCGATTTGCTGGTCAGGATAGGGAAACGGAAGGCAAAGGAGAGGATATGTCCTACGTAGACGACGTCATCGCCGACGTCAAGCAGAAGAACGCCGAGCAGCCGGAGTTCATCCAGGCCGTGACGGAGGTCCTGGAATCGCTGCGCATCGTGGTCGACAACGAGCCCAAGTACCGCCAGGCGGCGCTTCTGGAGCGCATGGTGGAGCCCGAGCGCATCATACAGTTCCGCGTGCCGTGGGTCGACGACCAGGGCCAGGTGCATGTGAACCGCGGTTTCCGCGTGCAGTTCAACAGCGCCATCGGCCCCTACAAGGGCGGCCTGCGCCTG
>CANOBU010000020.1 GCA_947564425.1 uncultured Eggerthellaceae bacterium | reverse complement strand
AGCCGGCACATGTCCGGCTCGAAGGGCGGGAAGCGCCCGTAGGCCGCCGCGCAGCCGGCCCAAAGCGCCGCACCGCAGAGGAGCAGCGGTGTGAGGGCCGGGCGGCGGCTGCGATGGCGGTAGTCGGGTCCTTCGGGCCTCATAGGGTGATGAGCCCGGCCAGGGCCTCGTACTTCTTCTGCCCTATGCCCGATACCCGGGTGAGCTCATCGATGGATGCGAAGGGCCCGTTGGCCTTGCGGTCGGCCACGATCTTCTGGGCCGTGGCGGGGCCTATGCCGGGAAGCGCCTCCAGCTGCTCGGCCGTCGCGCTGTTGATGCTCACCTTGCCGGGAGCATCCGCCACCGCCTGGGGCACCCCTTCGGCCTCCGACGCCTGCAGCCCCACGACCACCTGCTCGCCGTCGGCAAGGGGCCGGGCCAGGTTCACCGAGGAGCTGTCGGCGCCTTCGGACAGGCCGCCCGCCGCCTGGATGGCGTCGGCCACGCGCGAGCCCTCGGGAAGCTCGACGAGCCCCGGGGATGCCACCGCCCCCGAAACGTGGACGAATACCGGGGAAGCCTCGGCAGGCTCATCCCCCTCCCCCGCTGCGGCCTCGGCTGCCGTCTCGATGCTCAGCTCCGGCGATGGCGGGGGCAGCAGGCGCAACGCCCCGAACAGCACCGCAGCGCAGATCAGCGCCAACCCGACCCACGCCGGGGCGCCCAAGCGCGCCCCACCCAGCTTGTCCTTCAGCTCTTCCAGAAGGCTGTAATCCATCGCCGCTCCCCACCTCGGTTCCTCGGGGATGATGGTAGGCGCGCCATCTGGCCGATGGGACTGCGGCCATGCAGCGCGGATCAAACGGATTCCAAACAAGGACGGCCGTCCGCTCCAACGGGAGTCGCAAAGCGGAGACCCGGGCGCATGCCCCGGCGCCCCGCGCGTGCCTACAGCGAGTCGCCCTGCCGCTGCCTGCGCGGCTTATAGGCGGGGCAGCGGTAATCGCGCACCTCGGCGCCGTCGGCTAGGGCCTGCACCCATTCGGCGATGGGGAAGGCCGCCTCGGCCGCAAGCACCTTATCGAGCTTCGCATGGGTCTCGGGGCTGCGCGGCATGAACAGGGTGCAGCAGTCGGGGGCGTCCTGGGAGGACAGCTCGAAAGTGCCCAGCTGCTCGGCATCGGCGATTATATCGAGCTTATCGGTGCCGATGAGCGGCCGCAGCACCGGAAGGCCCACGGCCTCGTCGGTGGCGCGGATGTTATCGAGGGTCTGCGAGGCCACCTGCCCCAGGCTCTCGCCCGTCACCAGGGCGCCGGCGCCTTCGCGCCGCGCCAGCTCCTCGGCCACCTTGTACATCAGGCGCCGGTACAGGATTATGCGCAGGGCAGGCGGGGCCTCCAGGGCGATGGCCTTCTGGTAGTCGCCGAAAGGCACGGTGTATACCCGGGCGATGCAGCCCGTGCGCTCGAGCACCCGGGCTATGTCATCCACCAGGTACTCGCTCTCGTCGGAGGTCTGGGGGCGGCCGGAGAAATGCACGGCTATGCACACGGCGCCTCGACGGGCCATCCGCCACAGGGCCACCGGCGAATCGATGCCGCTGCTGAGCAGCGGGACCACCCGGCCGGACGCCCCCACCGGCAGGCCGCCGACGCCGCGCACGCTGTGGGCGCATATATAGCAGGCATTCTGCACCACCTCGACCAGCACTGTGATATCGGGTTGCTTCATCTTCACGCCCTTGTCGGGGAAGGCGGCGCATAGCTCCGCGCCGATCAGGCGGTTGAGCTCCATGGAGTCGATGGGGAAATCCGTATGGCTGCGCCGCGCCTGCACCTTGAAGGTATCGAAATCCGGGCATTCGCCCAAAGCCTCCACGGCCGCGCGTCCCATGGCATCCAGGTCGCGCTCGCATTTGAAGCCGCAGGATACCCGGGCCACGCCGGGAATGCCACGGGCCGCCTCCATGACCTCCAGGGCCACGGCGGCATCGGTGCCCTCGCGCAGGAACACGCACAGGCGCCCGGCTATGCGGTGTATGGTCACGACAGGGTAATCGCAGAGAAGCGCCTGCAGGTTCGAGAGCAGGCGCTTCTCGAAATCGGCGCGGTTATGGCCCTTCAGGCCTATCTCGTGGTAATGCACGAGGCATATGCGTTGGAAATCCGCTGTCATAGCGCTGCGGGATCGGCGGCATGCGGCTGCGATGCCGCGCCTCGGGCCGCCGAATGCGGCCTAGTGGTTCTTCACGTCGATGGACTCGGGATTATAGGATACGTCGTCACGGGCGATCTCGCCGAACGAGATGGAAAGGGGCTTTATCTCGTCGGCCCGGGCCATCTCCACGGCCGTCTGCAGCTGCAGGGCGCGGTCGCGCTGGCCCCTCAGCATGTCGTTGATATCGTGGGCGCGCTTGCTGGCCAGGGAGCACAGCAGGAAGCGGTCGTTGTCGGCCTTGTCCAGCAGTACGTCGATCTTCGGTTCGATGATGCTCATGGGCGTTTAACCTCGCGTTTCTTCGGCTTGGCCGTTTATATAGGCGGTCAGCTGGGCCAAGGCCTCGGACAGGTTGTCATTCACAAGCTGTATATCATACTCTTCTTTGGAGGAAAGTTCCACCCGGGCGGCCTGGAGGCGCTGACGGATGGTCTCCTCGTCCTCGGTGCCGCGGTTGCGCAGGCGCCGTTCGAGCTCTTCCAGCGAGGGGGGCTCGATGAATATGAGCTTGGCTTCGGGGATCTTCTCGCGCACCTGGAAGGCCCCCTGCACCTCTATCTCCAATATGACCTGCTTGCCCTCGCCCATCGCGCGCTTCACGCTGGCCAGGGGCGTTCCGTAGCAATTGCCCGAGTACTCCGCCCATTCCAGCAGCTCGCCGGCTTCGGCCATGGCCATGAAATCGTCCCGGTCCAGGAAGTAGTAGCTCTCGCCCTCGACCTCGCCGGGCCGCGGTGCGCGCGTGGTGGCCGATACCGACAGCCATGCATCGGGCACGGCGGAAAGAAGGAGGGCCACCAGCGTGCCCTTCCCGGCACCCGATGGCCCCGATACGATGAACAGGTTGCCGCGGCGCACTAGCCCAGGCGTTCCAAGAGGGCCGCTTCCTGGCGCTCGCCCAAACCGCGCAGGCGGCGGCTCTCGGCGATCTGCAGCTCCCCCATGATCTTCTCGGACTTGGCCTTGCCGTAGCCGGGCAGCGTCTCGATGAGCGTGGATACCTTCATGCGGCCGATGACGGGATCGTCCTTCTTGTCGATGACCTGCTTCAAGGTGAGCTTGCCGCTGCGCAGCTGCTCGCGCACCTCGGCGCGCTTGATGCGGGCCTCCTTGGCCTTCTTCAGGGCTTCCTTGCGCTGCTCGTCGCTGAGTTGAGGGATTGCCATCGCGTTTCTCCTTATGCTGTCCCCGGCCCTGCTTCCCGGCAGGGCTACATCTCCTACTAATGCCTTTGCGAAATGCGCGGACTCCCATGGCCCATAGGGGGCCGGAGCCAGAATCTGATGTGGTGGGTTTAATGAGCGCGTTTCGCCTTATAACGGTTATTCTACGATGGAACCGCTAGATATTACAAGATAAAATTTCGAAGAATCCGGCGATGACGGGGATATTCTGCCCGTATCGGACCGGCCGCCCCCCTCTTGGCTGTGCGGCATCGGGGGGAGCCGGCGGCCTATGTTGGGCCTGGCGGGAGCGGCCCACAAAATCTTGGGGTATGGCGGCCCCTAGCCCAGCGAGGCTGCGATGGCCTCGAAAGCCGCCGCCGGGTCTGCATCTTTTGTGATAGGGCGTCCGATGACCACATGCGAGGCACCGTTCGCGAACGCCTCGGCCGGCGTGGCGATGCGGCTCTGGTCCCCCGCATCGGCGCCGACGGGCCGAACCCCGGGCGTTACTATGAAGGCCTGCGGACCCAGGAGCTGCCGCAGGGCCGAGGCCTCGCGGGGCGAGCAGACGACCCCGCTTATCCCGGCATCCTTCGCCACTCCGGCCAGAAGGGACACCTCGTCGGCCGGGGTGCGGTCGATCCCCACCTGCTGCAATGCGTCATCGTCCATGCTGGTGAGCACCGTGATGCCCAAGGTGGCGGCCGCCCTGCCGTCGCGTTCGGCCGCTGCCGCCTCCACGCCGCGCTGCCCGGCCTCGAGCATGGCCTGCCCGCCCAGGCAGTGCAGGGTGAGCATATCCACGCCGGTGAGGGCCGCCGCCCTGGCGGCGCCCTCCACCTGGAAGGGGATGTCATGCAGCTTCAGGTCCAAGAACACGTTGAACCCCCGCTGCTTGAAGGCGGCTATTATGGAGGGGCCGCAGGCATAGTAGAGCGTCATGCCCACCTTCACCCAACGGGCCCTGCCCGCCAGCTGCGAGGCCAGCTGCATGGCCTCCTCGCGGCCGCAATCCAATGCCACGATTATGCGCTCTTCGGGCGCTATCCCCTCGAATGCGTTCAGCATCGCAAACCTCCTATGAGCTCGTTGACGTCGGCCACACCCTGCTGCTCGCAGTAATCGATTATCCCGTCGACCACATCGACGGCGGCAGCGGGTTCCATGAAATTGGCGGTGCCCACGGCAACGGCCGTGGCACCCGCCAGCATGAATTCGACGGCATCGGTGCCCGTGCAGATGCCGCCCATGCCCAGAAGCGGAAGATCGACCGCCTGGTGCACCTGCCAGACCATGCGCAGGGCAACGGGCTTCACCGCCGGGCCCGACAGGCCGCCTACGGCGCGGGCCAGCACCGGCCGCCGGCTGCGGGCATCGATGGCCATGCCCAAAAGCGTATTGATCAGCGACAGGGCATCGGCCCCGGCGGAAGCGGCCGCCCGGGCTATCTCGCAGATATCGGTGACGTTGGGCGTCAGCTTCACGATGAGCGGGCGGTCGGTGGCTTCCCGGCACAGGGATACGACGGTCTGCACGCTTGCCGGGTCGGTGCCCAGGGTCATGCCGCCGGCATCCACATTGGGGCACGATATGTTCACCTCGTAGGCATCGGCGGTGCCGGCTGCCTCGAGGGCCTCGATCACCTCGACGTATTCCCGGAAGCTATGGCCCGATACGTTCACGATGGCCTTGGCGCCCGCTGCGGCGAGCCAGGGCAGGTCGCACTCGATCAGATGGGCCACGCCGGGGTTCTGCAGGCCTATGGAGTTCAGCATGCCGCTGGGCGTCTCGGCGATGCGCGGGCTGGCATTGCCCTCCCAGCCGTTCAGCGACACGCCCTTGGTGGTGACGGCCCCCAGCGAGGACACGTCGACGAAATCGGCGTATTCCCGCCCGGCGGCGAAGGTTCCCGAGGCCGTGGTGACGGGGTTGGCCATGGGAAGGCCGCCCAGGTCGACCGCCAGCCTCACCGATGTCTCGCGGGGTTTGCGCGTCATGCCCACACCACCTCCCGGCTGTCGAAGATGGGCCCGTCGACGCAGGAGCGCTTCTTGCCGTGGACGGTCTCCACCACGCATGACAGGCAGGCTCCCACGCCGCAGGCCATGCGCTTCTCGAGGGATAGCTCGCAGTAGGCCCCCGCCGCCTCGGCTTGGCCGCACACGATGCGCATAAGGGGCTCGGGGCCGCAGACGGCCACGTAATCGTAGGGGTTCCCATCGGCGGTGCAGCCCTTGGCCAGGCGCTCCTCGACCAAGGGGGTGCAGAAGCCGGCGAAGCCGAAGGAGCCGTCGTCGGTGGAGCAGGCGGGTGCGGCGGCGCACAGGCGCTCGTAGCGCGGCAGGCATACCAGCGCGTCGCGCGTTTGGGCGCCCAGCACCACATCGAAGGGCAATCTGGCCTCGCTCAGGCGCCGGGCCAGCAGATGCAGGGGCGCTGCCCCCACGCCGCCGCCCACCAGCAGGGCCCGGGTGGCGCTGCCCTCGCGGAAGCGCTCCAAGGCCGACCAGGTGCGCCCTACGGGGCCGATGGCCTCCACCTCCCCCTCCTGCAGGGACGGCAGATAGGAGGTCAGCGATCCCACGGCCTGGTACAGGATCTCGCAGGTGCCGGCTTCGGGGTCGCTGTCGTATATCGAGAAGGGCCGGCGCAGGATATGCCCCTCGCGACCGGGTATGCGCATATGCACGAACTGCCCCGGCTGCACCTGTCGGGCGATAACCGGCATATGCAGCTGCAGCAGGTGCAGCCCCGGACCCACCGGACGGTTCTGCAGGATGCTCGCATGCTCGTTCACCAGAGGTGCCATGGCGCTCCTTCCCGCGGGAATCGTTATCGCCCCCGATTGTATCAGACGGCGCCCTCCGCCGGGCGGGCGGGGAAATCCTGCAGCGCAGCCGGTTCCAGCGCCTCGCGCCGCAGCGCCTCCATGGCCTGGGCCAGGGCCTGGGCGGCCGCGATGGTGGTGGCATAGGGTATGCCGTAGCGCACGGCGGCCGTGCGCAGGCGGTAGCCGTCGCCGCGCGACCCGTTGCCGTAAGGGGTGTTGATGACCAGCTGCACCTTCCCCGCCGCCATGAGGTCCACGATATGGGGCGAGGGCTCCGAAACCTTGCTGACCACCTGGCAGGCGATGCCGCTCGCCCGCAGGGCCTTGGCGGTGCCCGCCGTCGATACCACATCGAAGCCCAGGCGCTCGAAGTCCCGCGCAATCGATATGATGGCGCGCTTGTCGCGGTCGGCCACGCTGATGAACACCGTGCCCGCCGGCGGCAGCTCGTAGCTTATGGCCAGCTGCGTCTTCGCATAGGCGGCGGGGAAGCTGCGGGCGGTTCCCATCACCTCGCCCGTCGATTTCATCTCGGGGCCCAGCAGCGCATCGGCGCCGGGGAAGCGGCCGAAGGGCATGACGGCCTCCTTCACCGCGAAGCGGTCCATGGTGCGGTAGCCGGCCGGCAGGTCCATGCGGGACAGCTTCTCGCCGGCCATGATGCGGGCGGCCAGCTTGGCCAGGGGCACGCCCGTGGCCTTCGAGACGAAGGGGACGGTGCGGCTGGCCCGGGGGTTCGCCTCGATGACATAGACCACCTGGTCCTTTATGGCGAACTGTATGTTCAGCAGGCCCACCACCCCCAGGCGCAGGGCCAGGGCGCGGGCGATGGACTCCAGCCGGTCCAGTATGCCGTCCGACAGCGAGAACGGCGGCAGGCAGCAGGCTGAATCGCCCGAATGGATGCCGGCTTCCTCGATGTGCTCCATCACGCCGCCGATAAGCACGTCGGTGCCATCGCACAGGCAATCGAGGTCCACCTCGATGGCCGATTCGAGGAAGCGGTCGAGGTACAGGGGATGGTCGGGGCTCACCCGCGCCGCCTCGGCCACGTACTCTTCCAGCTGGGCGCTGTCGTACACGATGGCCATGCCGCGGCCCCCCAGCACATAGCTGGGGCGCACCAGCAGCGGGTAGCCTATGCGCTGGGCCGCGGCGGCGGCCTCCTGCATCGTGCAGGCATCGCCGGCAGGGGGATAGGCTATGCCCAGCTCGTCCAGGATGCGTGCGAAGCGGTCGCGGTCCTCGGCGAGGTCGATGGCCTCCGGCGCGGTGCCCATGATGGGCACGCCGGCCCGCTGCAGGGCGGGTGCGAGCTTCAGGGGCGTCTGGCCGCCCAAGGTCACGATCACGCCATCGGGCCGCTCGGCCTCGATGATATCCATGACGTCCTCGTAGGTCAGGGGCTCGAAGTACAGCTTGTCGGACGTCTCGTAATCGGTCGATACGGTCTCGGGGTTGCAGTTCACCATGATGGTCTCCCAGCCCGCCTCGCGCAGGGCGTAGCTGGCATGCACGCAGCAGTAGTCGAACTCGATGCCCTGGCCGATGCGGTTGGGGCCCGCGCCCAGGATCATCGCCTTCGGCTTGGCGCCGGGGCATCCGCCATCTATCTCGCTGGCATTCCCGCCATAGGTCTTGTAATGGTAGCTCGTGGAGCTCTCGAACTCCGCAGCGCAGGTGTCCACGGTGCGGAAGGCGGGGGTGACGCCCAGGGCCTTGCGCCTGGTGCGCACCAGGGCCTCTTCGCTGCCGCAGAGGAAGGCTATCTGGGCATCGGAGAGGCCGTAGCGCTTGGCCAGGCGGAAGGCGTCGGCATCGATATCGTCGAGGCTATGGCCCCGCAGCACCTCCTGGACAGCCACCACGTCGGCCATACGCTCCAGGAAGAACATATCGATGCCGGTGGCCCCATGCACCTCGGCGGGCGTCCAACCGTGCCGCAGCGCGCAGCCCAGGTATATGATGCGGGCCGAGGTGGGCCGTTCCAGCAGGGGCCGATAGTCCTCCTTGGCCCGTGCGGCCTCGCGATGGCCGTCGGCGCCCAGGCCGCTGCGGCCGTCCTCGAGGGAGCGCAGGGCCTTGCCCAGGGCCTCTTCGAAGGTTGCGCCTATGGCCATGACCTCCCCCACGGCCTTCATACGGGTGGACAGCGTATCGTCGGTGCCCTTGAACTTCTCGAAATCGAAACGGGGCACTTTCACCACGCAGTAGTCGATGGAGGGCTCGAAGCAGGCGGGCGTGGTGCCGGTGATATCGTTGGTTATCTCGTCGAGGGTATAGCCCACGGCCAGGAGGGCCGCCGCCTTGGCGATGGGGAATCCGGTGGCTTTCGAAGCCAGGGCCGAGGAACGGGACACCCGGGGGTTCATCTCGATGATCACCATGCGGCCGTCTTCGGGGTTCACGGCGAACTGCACGTTGGAGCCGCCGGTATGCACGCCGATCTTCTCGAGCACCGCAAGCGAGGCGGTCCTCATGCGCTGGTATTCCACATCGCTCAGCGTCTGGGCCGGCGCCACGGTGATGGAGTCGCCCGTGTGCACGCCCATGGGGTCGAGGTTCTCGATGGAGCACACGATGATGCCGTTGCCCTTGCGGTCGCGCATCACCTCCATCTCGAATTCCTTCCAGCCCTCGATGCTCTCCTCGATGAGCACCTCCCCCACCGGCGAGAGCTCCAGGCCCTGGGACACTATCTCCTGGAGCTCGGCGGCATCGTGCGCTATGCCGCCGCCGGCGCCCCCCAGGGTGAACGAGGGGCGCACGACCACCGGGAAGCCCAGCCCGGCGGTTATGTCGCAGGCATCCTGGAGCGAATACGCGTAGCCGCTGCGGGCCGTCTGGATGCCGAGCTCGTCCATGGCCTGGTTGAACAGCTTGCGGTCCTCGCCTTTGCGTATGGCCTCGAGGTCGCAGCCGAGCATCTGCACGCCGAACTCATCGAGCACGCCGGCCTCGGCCAGGGCCACCGCCGCATTCAGGCCCGTCTGGCCGCCCAGGGTGGGCAGCAGGGCATCGGGCCGCTCGCGTTCGATGATGGACCGCAGCGACTCCACCGTGAGCGGCTCGATGTAGGTGCGGTCGGCCAGGGAGGGATCGGTCATGATGGTGGCCGGGTTGGAGTTCGCCAGCACGATGCGGTAGCCCTCGCTGCGCAGGGCCTTGCAGGCCTGGGTCCCCGAGTAGTCGAACTCGCAGGCCTGCCCGATGACGATGGGTCCGCTTCCAATGACCAGGATCGATTCGATGTCTTCGCGCCGGGGCATATCAGAACCTCCATCCTGCCAGGCGGTCTTCGGCGATGTCGAGGGCCAGGAAATCCTTCCGGCCGTCCATGAGGCGCGTGAAGGCTGTGAACAGATAGCCGGCATCGTTCGGCCCGGGGCTTGCCTCGGGATGGTACTGCACGCTGAAGGCGGGAAGGTCCTCGAAGGCGATCCCCTCGGCCGTGCCATCGTTGAGGTTCACATGCGTCAGGCGGATGGTGCCGAACCGCTCGTTGGCGACAGCCGGGGCGATGCCCTCCCGCACCCAGCGGCGCAGGTCTGCGCTATGGTCGGCCGCCCCGCCCGAGAGCTCGGGGATGAGGGGTCCGAGCGTTGGGAAATCCAGGTTGAACCCGTGGTTCTGGGCGGTTATCTCCACGCGGCCCGTCAGAAGGTTCATGACGGGGTGGTTGCCGCCGTGGTGGCCGTACTTCAGCTTCACCATGCGGGCGCCTGCCGCCTTGCAGATCATCTGGTGGCCCAGGCATATGCCGAAGACCGGCACCTTGCCCAAAAGCTCCTGCACCTGCCGGTAGGTATCGGCCACGGCATCCGGGTCGCCGGGCCCGTTGCTCAGGAACACGCCGTCGGGGTTCAGGGCCAGCACCTCCGCTGCCGGGGTATCCCACGGCACCGCCGTGACCTCGCAGCCGCTGCGGGCCAGGCCGGCCAGGATGGAATCCTTCACGCCGCAATCGTAGGCTGCCACGCGGTAGCGAGGGGCAGACGGTTGCGCCAGGGCGAAGGAGCGGCTGTCTTGCTGCAGGCGGTAGGGGCGCTGCCGGGCGCCGGACACCCCTGCTGCGAGGTTGCGCCCCTGCAGGGGCGGCTCGGCTGCCAAGCGCGCTGCCAGGTCGGCGGCATCGAAGGAGCCGCAGGCGATGGCCGCCTTCATGGCCCCGTGCTCGCGCAGGTGCCGCACCAGGGCCCGGGTGTCTATGCCCTCGATGGCGACCACCCCTTCGGACGCCAGGAAATCGGGGAGCGACCCCGTGCTGCGCCAGTTGGAGGGGCGCCGGCACATATCGCCGACCACCAGGCCCCTGAGGGCCGGATGGGTGCTCTGGGCATCGTCGGGGTTCACGCCGTAATTGCCTATCTGCGGGTAGGTCATCACCACGATCTGCCCGGCATAGGAGGGGTCGGTCACCACCTCCAGGTAGCCTTCAAGGGAGGTGTTGAAGCACAGCTCGCCGAAAGCGGCCCCCTCGGCACCGCAGCCGGCACCCTCCAGTACGGTGCCGTCCTCCAGCATAAGGACGGCCGGTCTCAGGGGCCCCTTCGAGGTGGCCCTTCTCATTTCCTCTGCCAACGCCATGGGAGCCTCCTACAGATGCATGGGTTCGTCGGTCAGCACGCCGTCTTCCATGGTGGCATAGCCGCCCACATAGACGTCGGTGGCGCGGCCCGTGAGCTTCCAGCCCAGGAACCCGCTGTTGCGCGCCTTCGAGGCGAACTGATCCTCGGTGACGGTCCATTCCAGGACCGGGTCGATCACCGTGAGGTCGGCGCGGCTGCCGGGGGCGATGGATACCGCCTCGATCCCCAGGATGCGCCGGGGGTTCACGCTCATCAGCTCCACCATGCGCTGCCAGGTTATGATGCCGGGGTTCACCAGGTTGCCCACCACCAGGCCCACGCTCGTCTCGATACCCGTCATGCCGAAGGGGGCCAGCTCGAACTCCCGGGCCTTCTCGTAATCGGCGTGGGGGGCATGGTCCGTCACGATGGTGTCCACCGTGCCGTCCGCCACGGCCGCTATGAGGGCCTCGCAATCGGCGGCGCTGCGCAGCGGCGGGTTCACCTTCAGGTTCGTGTTGTAGGTCTCGTCGATGTCCTCTTCCGACAGGAACATATGGTGGGGGGTCACCTCGCAGGTCACCTTCACGCCATCCTGCCTGCCCCGGCGCACCAGGTCGATGCCGTGGGCGGTGGTCAGATGCTGTATATGGATGGGGCAGCCGGTGAGGGCCGACAGCTCGATATCGCGTGCGATCTGCACCTCCTCGCCGGCGGCGGGCCAGCCGGCCAGCCCCAGGCGCGTGGAGACGGGTCCTTCGTTCACCTGGCCCTTCCCCACCAAGCCCTCGTCTTGGCAGTGGCTCATGACTGTCTTGCCGAACTGCACGGCGTAATCCATCACGCGCCGCATCATGCCGGCATCCTGCACACCGCGCCCGTCATCGGTGAAGGCCACGGCGCCATGGGCGGCCATATCCCCCATCTCGGCCAGGGCATCGCCTTGCTCCCCCTTGGTGCAGGCGCCGCTCACATGCACGCGGCAGCGGCCCACGCGGGCCGCCTTCGAGGCCACATACTCCACGAGGGCACCGGTATCGATGATCGGCGAGGTATTGGGCATGCAACATATATCGGTGAAGCCGCCATGGGCCGCCGCACGGCTGCCGGACTCTATATCCTCCTTGTACTCGAGCCCCGGGTCGCGCAGGTGCACGTGCAGGTCCACCAAACCGGGGACCACCACCTTGCCGGCAAGGTCGCGTTCGATTCCCTTGGCCATGGCGAGGTCATGGCCGACCTCCACGATGCGGCCGTCGCGGATCAGGATATCGCATACCTCGTCCAGTCCGGCCTGGGGGTCGACCGCCCGGGCGTTCCTAAGCAGCAAAGCCATCTTCGCTCCCTCCCAACATCAGGTACAGTGCAGCCATGCGCACCAGCACGCCGGCATATACCTGGTCCAGTATGACCGACCGTTCGGGATGGTCGGCCAGATACGCATCTATCTCGACGCCTCGGTTCAAGGGCCCCGGATGGCACAGGATGGCATCGGGTTTCATGAGCCTCTCGCGGTCGCGGTTCATGCCGTACAGCATGGAGTACTCGCGCAAGCTGGGGAACGGCGCCCCTTCCAAGCGCTCCTGCTGGATCCGCAGCAGGTACACGGCATCGAGCTCGGGCAGGGCGGCATCGAGGTCGCTGGTCACGGCATCGGCCCCCAGGGTTGCGGGGTCGGCCGGCAGCAGCGTCTGGGGGGCGATCAGCGTCACCCGGGCGCCCATGGTCTTCAGGGCCGGGCACAGCGACCCGCACACGCGCGAATGCCCTATATCGCCCACGATGCCCACATGCAGGCCGTCGATGCGGCCCTTGGCCTGGCGCAGGCTGAACAGGTCCAGCAGCGCCTGGGTGGGATGCTGGTGCTTGCCGTCGCCTGCATCGATGACGGACACGCCCGATTTCTGCGCCACCTTGTAGGGGGCGCCGGCGTGGGCGTCCCGCACCACGATGAGGTCTATCTTGTAGCTGGCCAGCGTGGCCACCGTGTCGTCCAGGCTCTCGCCCTTCACGGTGGAGGTGCTCGTGCCGCCGAAGTTCAGGGTGTCGCAGCTCAGGCGCTTCTCGGCTATTTCGAACGAGGACCGGGTGCGGGTGGAGGGCTCGTTGAACATGTTCACCACCGTATAGCCCTTCAGCACCGGCACCTTCTTTATGCGGCGCTCGTTTATGGCCCGGAAGCGCTCGGCGGTGTCCAAGATCAGCGCGATATCCTCGGCGGAGTATTCGCGCAGGTCTATGAGGTTCCTGTGCTCGAATGCCATATCACTCGCCTCCCAGGGGGGCGCTCCCGGCGCGGGGGCCGTCGAGCTCCAGGATGCGCACCTCGGATACGCCGTCGGTCTCCTGCAGCAGCAGCCGCACGTTCTCGTCTTCGGCCGAGGGCACGTTCTTCCCCACGTAATCGGCGCGGATGGGCAGCTCCCGGTGGCCGCGGTCGATCAGCACGGCCAGCTGCACCGTGCGGGGGCGCCCTATGTCCATGAGGGCATCCAGGGCCGCGCGGATGGTGCGGCCCGTATACAGCACGTCATCCACCAGCACCACATCGCGCCCGTCGATGTCGAACAGGATATCGGTCGACAGCACCTCGGGGGCCAGGTAGGTTGCGAAATCATCGCGGTAGAAGCTGATGTCCAAACTGCCCAGGGGCACCTCCGTGCCCTCTATCTCGGCTATGAGCCGGGCAAGGCGGGCGGCCAGCACGTCGCCGCGGGTGAGGATGCCCACCAGGGCGATGTTGTCGGCCCCGCCGTTCCTCTCCAGGATCTCGTGGGCGATGCGCCTGAGGGAGCGGTCGATGCCATCCTCCTGCATGACGATGGACCGCACGTTTCCGATATCTGCCATAGCGCCCCTTTCCATCCGGGCCCGCAGGCCGCCGATGCCTCTGCGGCCAGAGGCTCCGCCGCCTGCGGGCATAAAAAATGCCCGGCAGCGGGCAAGGGTTCGATGTAGGCGTATGTGCGGATGCCCTGGTTCGGCGCCATCCATCGGCCTTGCCGGTCTCTCTGTACCGTCTTAAAGGTCATAATGAAGAATACGCTTCGGCGCAGGTTTGCGCAAGGAAGCTCCCCCAGGTTTTCGAAAATGGAAACAAATGCCCTATATATGCAGGTTGCGGCCGGGATCGGCCTCGATGCGCGCCTCCTGCACCATGCGGGGCAGATCGCCCATGCTGGCAACGGCCGAATCGCGGGTGGCGTAGAGGACCGACACCGCCAAGGCGCCGAAAGCCACGATGAGCAGGATTATGAGGACCGTGAACAGCAGCAGCCGGCGGTGCTTGCGCTCGGAGCCCTGGCCGCCCTGGGCATCGGGGGCGTATTCCGCCAGGTCGTTTCCGGCATAGTCGACTTCGGGGACGGGAGTCCCGCATTCGGCGCATTCGATACGGCCCACTTCGATGACGGCCCCGCAGTTCTTGCAGATCATAGCGACACGCCTCCCCGGAAGACCTTGCCGCCCAACCCTGGAACCTTTGAAACCGTAACGCCTTGCATCGCCGTACCTGCCTTGCCTGTCCTGCTTGCCTTACCTGATCTGGACCTTCAAGGTGAGGTTGCGGGATCCGTAGGCATAGGGCGAGCTGCCCGCGGCCTGGATTCGCACCTTCAGCAGATAGGTCCCCTTCTTCGTCATCTTGGGTATGGTCACCGTGCCCGTGCGAGAATTCACCTTGAAGGTCTTCGACGTCTTCTGGGTGCTTACGTTGGCGAAGGTCACCTTCCCCTTCGCCTTCTTCACCGTGAAGGGCTTGGGGATTGAAACCGGGGACTTCGAGATCTTGGATGCCCGCACCGTCTTGGCCTTCGCCTTCAGGGAGCATTTCATGGGCTGCTTGTACTTCACGATCTTGAAGGACGCCTTCTTCGAGCCGGTATAGGAACCCATGCCCTTCACCGTCACGGTGGCGGTGCCCCGCTTGATGTTGTTTGCGAAATGCAGCGTATAGTCGCGGTTCAGCTTGAGGGTCTTGCCCGCCAGCTTCACCGTCGGCTTCTGCGTGATGCGCTTGCCGGTATAGGCCTTGGAGACGAGCCCCGTTACCTTGGCATTCGAAAGGGACGCCTTCTTGGCTGCCGCGTTGCCGGCGGCAGCCGTACGGGAGCCGACGGTGAACGAGAGCTTGCCGGCGCTGTAGGATGCTGCAACGGAAACGGGTTTGCCCGCAGCCGACCAATCGAGGCTGGAGAGCTGGTAGGCGACGGGTCGGTAGACGGCCACGCGGTAGTTCTCGGGCCAGTTGTTCGCGGGCAATGGCAGCGAGAACGAAGTTGAGCCCTTATCGAGGTTCTTCTGGATGGCCTCTGCGAAATATTCGGAATAGCGGTAGACCTCGCCCGAACGGATGACGAAGCTGTTCTGGAGCCCATCGGAAGCGAATGAGGGCTGTCGAACCTTGATCGATTCCCCATTCACTGCAAGATAGGCAACCATCGACGCATCGTCCAATCCGAAAAGACGATGTCGGGCAGCGGTGCCCAGATTGAACCAATCGGTATCGGAATCGTCATGGGTCGTATCCACATGGCACCATTTACCATCGATGCGCACGGAAGTCCATACGTGACCGCTGCTGCTCACGCGACCGCAGGCAATGCCGGCCCGGTTCAGCAGCGCCATATAGGCGGCATGGTATGCCTCGCAGGTGCCGCGCCCATCGAGAAGCAGGTCGGCGGCTTGATAGTATCGAAGGGAGGTGTCGTATTCGCAATGGTCGATGACCCAGTCGTGCAGCCAGAGGGCCCGCTCGTATTCGGTGTTGCAGCCAGCGGCCAGGCAGGCGCTCCACACGGCCTCGATCTTCTCGGCGGCTTTGCGATTGCGCTCGGCGGCGGTAATCCCCTGCGACCCCGTAACATCGAACTGCACGGTAGTCGTCGAATATTGGTACTGTTCTGTGCCGGGTATGCGGTCGAATACGCTCAGGCGCAGCCGGTAGGTGCCCAGGGTATCGAACGTGAATTCGAAGGTGTTCTCAGGGCTGTAGGAGGTGAAGCTGAAATCCACCACCTCTTGCCAGGATCCTCCGTTGTAGATGTAGAGCGAGTAGGGGCGGTACTTGTACTCACCGGCGCCACCTGTTCCCTGCATGGTGAAAACAGTGGGGACCCCGAGGATGATCGGTTGCTGGTAATCGATGGTCAGGGCGAGGGGCTGGACTTCTTCCTGCGAATTCCCAGCGCCCGATTCCGCGCTCGATGCCTCCGCAATCGAAGCTTCGGTTGCACTGTAGCGAACCTGGTGTTCGGAGTCGGCGAAGGCGGCGGCAGGCACCAGGGCCGCAGCCAGAGCGGCCGAGAGAACTGCCGAGAATAGCTTTCGCAGGGTAGCGGTCATTTCCATCCCATCGATAACCGTCATCCAAGCTTGTAATTATAGCAGTCCGAGGCATATCCTTCAAGCTGGCGAAGGATGCCGGGGGGACGGATTATAGCCATCCCCTTATTCCCAGGGGTTCCTCACGTGGGTCTTCACCGGGTACAGGAGACCGGCGGGGATGGAGGGCACGGCTTCGGGAGCCATCGCCTCCGGTATGGTCACAGCCGCCAGGGGCAGGCCCACCGAACGCGCCACCTCGCAGCTGTAGGCATAGCCCGCCTCCACCACGGCGGCGGTGGTCTCGCCCTTCAGGTGCGAATTGTCGACCAGGGCCGTGAAGCGCAGATGGCAGGCTTCCTGGATGGCGCGCAGGTTGGCTGCGGCCTCCTGCGGGTCGCGGACCTCGTTGCGCAGGGCATTCAGCACCCCCAGCATGGCGTAGGGCCGGGCGGCTATGACAGCGCCGAAGCGGCCCAGCGCCACCGCGCCCGCATCATCGCCGCCGGCATCCAGCAGCACCGGGCGCCCCTCCCCCGCCTGTTCCAGGGCCGGCACGATAGAGCCCCGCAGGCTGGGCACATCCAGGCTGCTCCCGGCTTCGGCGAACACCGGGGCGATGACCCGCACCCCGGCACCCTCCAGCAAGCCGCGCTGCTCGCTGGCGCGGAAGTAGGGGTTCACAATATCCAGGTCGGCCAACGTGACCTCGCGGCCGCCGGCCGCCAGGTCGATGGCCAGATTGCACGCGAAGTTGGTCTTCCCCACCCCGTAATGGCCTGCTATGACGGTCACCGGGGCCAGGGCCGCCAGCAGCGAAGGGGGAACCATGCCTACACCAGCCCGTCGATGTTCTTCTCGGCATCGCTCTCGCGGATGGCCACGCGGCGAATCTTGCCGTTCACGGTGCGGGGCAGCTCGTCGACGTAATCCACGATGCGGGGGTATTTGTAGGGGGCCGTCTGCTCCTTCACCCATTGCTGCAGCTCGTGCGTGAGCTCATCGCTGGCATCGAACCCATCGGCCAGCACCACGGTGGCCTTCACGGCCTTGCCGCGCAGCGGGTCCGGCACGCCGGTGACGGCGCACTCGCGCACGGCCGGATGCTCCAGCAGGACGCTCTCTATCTCGAAGGGCCCGATGCGGTAGCCGCTGGATTTGATCACATCGTCGTTGCGGCCCACATACCAGAAGTAGCCGTCCTCGTCGCACCAGGCGGTATCGCCGGTATGGTACCAGCCGTCGCGGATGGCCTCGGCGGTTTTCCCGGGGTCGCGGTAGTACTCCATCATGATGCCGGCGGGGTGCCCTTCCATGGCGATGCAGATCTCGCCCGTCTCGCCCACATCGCATTCGGTGCCATCCTCGCGCAGGATGCGCGTGCGGTACAGGGGCACCGGCCTGCCCATCGATCCGGGGCGCGGCACGGTGTTCGTCAGGTTGCCGATGGTGAGGGGCGTCTCGGTCTGCCCGAAGCCCTCGAAGATGGTAAGGCCCGTCTGCTGCTTCCAGAACTCGAAGATATCCGGGTTCAGCGCCTCGCCGGCCGTGGTGGAGTATTCCAGAGACGACAGGTCGAAGGCCGAGAAATCCTCCTGCATCATCAGCCGGTACATGGTGGGCGGGCAGCACAAGGTGGTTATGCCGTACTTCTTCACCAGGTCCAGGATCTCGGCCGCATGGAACCGGTCGAAGTCGTAGGTGAACACGCAGGCCTCCATGAGCCACTGGCCGTAGAACTTGCCCCATACCGCCTTGCCCCAGCCGGTATCGGCGATGGTGAAGTGGATGCCGTCGGGGCGCACGTTGTGCCAGTGCTTGGCGGTGATCAGGTGCCCGATGGCATAGCCGGCGTTATGCAGCACCATCTTGGGGTTGCCGGATGTGCCGCTGCTGAAGTACATCAGCATGGGGTCGGCGGCCCGGGTGGCGCGCCGCTCGAAGGCGGCGGGGGCTTCGCGCACCCCGGTGTTGAAATCGACCCAGCCGGGACGCTCCGCAGGCGCAGCGCAGATACCCGCAGGCCCGCTGAGGGCCGCCCCCCGGGGCTCGTCGCACACGGGGTTGCCGGTACCGTCGAGGGGGGTCAGGCCGCCTCCGGCGCCGTTCACCAGTATGAGGCGCTCCACCGTGGGGCACGGGTAGGCGGCAAGGGTCGCATCCACGATATCGGCGATATCCCCCACGTCGGTTGCGATGACGGCTTTTATGGAGGCGCCGTTCAAGCGGTATTCCAGGTCATGCTCCTTCAGCATGAAGGTTGCCGGCACCATGACGCACCCCAGCTTCTCCAGGGCCAGGGCCGTGAACCAGAACTGGTAGTGGCGGCGCAGTATCACCATGACGAAATCGCCGGCGCCGATCCCCTGGGCCTCCAGGAAGTTGGCCGTCTTGTCGGACCATTCCTTCATGTCGGCGAAGGTGAACGTGTGCTCCTCGCCCTCGGGGTTGCACCACACCATGGCCGGGCGGTCGGGGTCGTTGGCGGCGATATCGTCCACCACGTCGTAGGCGAAGTTGAAGGTGTCGGGGTAATGCACGCTGTAGGTCTGCAGCACCCCCTGGTCGTCGTAGGTCTCGTCGACATAGCGCAGGTTTATGTTCCTCATGGTTGTTCCTCCCTCTTGAAGCTCGATGGCACGGCAGGGCATGGGAGGCGCTCCTCCCTTGGGGTTCGGGGGCGATGCGGGGTGCGCCCGCGCCGCCCCTACATAATGCCGTCGCCCTCGGGCTTCATCACCACGGCCAGGAAGATGCAGGGCTCGCCGCCGGTGGCTATCATGCCGTGGCCGCGGCCGGAATCGTACATCACCACATCGCCGGGGGCCAGCTCCTCCTCGTGGTCCTCGAAAGCGAAGCGCATGCGGCCCGAGATGATATAGTCGAGCTCCATGCCCTTGTGGTAGGACAGATGGATGGGCTTTCCCTGCTCCTCCTCGATGAAGGGCGCCGTCACCACGAAGGGCTCCGCCAGCTTGTTCTGCAGATGCGGCGCCTTGTGCAGGTACTCGAAGCCTGCGCGTCGCTTGATGGCCAGGCCCTGCCCGGCGCGCACCACCGAGTAGCCGCGCAGGTGGGGCGTCTCGCCGGTCAGCAGCTCTATCACATCCACGCCCAGCTTCTCGGCGCATTTGTACAGGAAGGTGAACGAGAGGTCCTGCTCGCCGGATTCCTGGGCCAGGTACTCTTCCTCGGTGCGGCCCGTGGCATCGGCCATCTCGGCAGCGCTCAGGCCGTAATCCTCGCGCAGCGCCCTGATCCTGAAGGCCACTTCCTGTATGTTCGGTTCCTGCATGGCTTCTTCCTTCCTCGCTTCGATACTGGATCTGTCGGTTCCCAAAATAGAAAGGCCCCGTCGGGAAACGGGGCCTGCATACCTGCTGCTTGCATGCGAGCAGCGGTTAGATGCGAACGGCTCCTGCCTCCCCGCGGTGGCAGGTCTTGATAATTCGCACGCTGCGGTCCTGGGCGTTCAGCACCAGGGTCTCGGTGGTGATGGTGCCGTCGCTGTAGCGGTGGACGCCGTCCAGCAGCTCCGAGCCGGTCACAGCGCAGCCCACGAACATGGCATCGTCGCTGCGAACCAGGTCGTCCATGGTCAGCACGGCATCCAGGTCGATATCGCTCATCTTCTCGGCCCGGGCGCGTTTCTCGGCGCCATGGGGGTCGGCGTCGAAGCCCAGGCGGGCCGAGAACTCGCCGCCCACGGCTTTCAGGCCCGTGGCGGACAGCACGGCCTCGGGCGATCCGCCCGCGCCCATCACCAAATCGACGCCGGATTCGGGCAGCGCCGTGGCGATGCACCAGTACACATCGCCGTCGTCGATGGTCTTCACGCGGCAACCCGTGGCATGCAGCTCGTCGATGATGGCCTTGTGGCGGTCGCGGTCGAGGATGCACACGGTGACCTCGCTCACGGGCTTGCCCAGGGCCTCGGCTGCGGCATGCACGTTCTCGGTCGGCGTCTTCTGTATGCTCACCTTGCCCTTGCAGGCGGGCCCGGCAGCCACCTTCCACATATAGGTGTCGGGGGCGTACAGCAGGGCTCCGCGGGGCGCGACGGCTATGGTGCACCAGGCGGCCGGGCGGTCGTAGGCGCACAGGTTGGTGCCCTCGAGCGGATCCACGGCGATGTCTATCTCCTCGCCGCCCAAGCCCAGCTCCTCGCCGATGTAGAGCATGGGCGCCTCGTCGCGCTCGCCCTCGCCGATGACGATGCGGCCGGAGAAGCTGATGTCGTTGAAGGCCTTGCGCATGGCCTCGGTGGCAGCTTGGTCGGCGGCCATCTTGTCGCCCAGGCCTACCCAAGAGGCGCTTGCTATGGCGGCGGCCTCGGCCACGGCGGTTATCTCCATTATGCGGGCGGGTTGCATCTCGGGCACCTTTCCTCGGATTCTCGGGGTCGATAGCGACCTATCTTACACCACTTCGGCTTCTGCGCCACCGCTGCGGATGAATTTTGCGGCGAAATGGGCATCGCAGCCTCCGGGTACCAGCTGGGTGCTGAAGCACGCCTTGCCGAACAGGGGCGCCAGCGCGAAGCCGGCCCCCTCGGGGCTCTCGAGGAACGCCTTCACGGTGCCGGTGTTCTCGGCGTAGGTGACCGTGCAGGTGGAATACACCAGCGAGCCGCCGGGGGCCACATGGCCCGCTGCCGATTTCAGCAGCGCCAGGCCGGTGGAGGCCAGCTCGTCGATCTGCTCCGGGGTCAGGCGCCAGCGTATCTCGTGATGGCGCCTCAGCGTGCCCAGGCCGCTGCAAGGCGCATCGATGAATATGCGGTCGAAGGCGCGCTCGCCCACGACCGATGACAGCCGCGTGGCGTTGCCGGTCACGATGTCGTGCAGCTGCACGCCGTAGGTTGCGGCCCGCTGCCTCAGCAGCTCGGTCTTGAAGCCGTGGGAATCCAGCGGGGTGAGCTGCAGCTGGTGGCCGAACCGGCGTTGGGCGCCGCTTTGGACCAGGATGGTCTTCGTGCCGCGGCCGGCCCCTATCTCCAAAAGCGAGGCGGGCTCGGGGCCCTCGAGCACGCATTGGGCCACCGCCTGGGCGGCGGCATCGGACACGAGGATCTTCCCCAGGGCGAACAGGTGGCCTATGCGCCCATCGGCCAGCACCCGCGCAGGCGCGACCGCATAGCAGCCGGGCACCTCCACGCCGCCGGCCGAGCAGGGCTCCAGGACGGCGCCGGCCCGCTCGAATTCGGCGATAACCTCTTCATCGGAGGCCTTGATGGCGTTGACGGCGATGCATACCGGCGCCGGGTCGTTGGAGGCCCGCATGAGGTCGAGGGCCGCCTGGGGGCCCAGGTCGGCGACGAGGCGCTCGGCCAGCCACAGGGGGAAGGCATACAGCCGCGCCAGGGCCTCGAGGTCTTTGGCGGGGTCGCCGAAGGGGAATGCCTCGGCCAGCGCCAGCACGCGGTGCAGCACGGCATTGCCCAGGCCGGCGGCGCTGGGGGCCACGGCGCGCACCAGCTCGACACCCTGGTCGAGGGCCGCATGGGGCGTCTTGCGCAGGTAGATTATCTCGTAGGCCGAGATGCGCAGGGCGTCGCGCACATCGGGCTTTATGTCGCCCGGGCTCTGCAGGCAGCGGTCGATCAGATCGTCCAGGGCACCCTCCGACGATACCACTCCCAAGGTGAGCAGCGTGGCGAAGGCGCGGTCCTGGGGCGAGAGCTTCGAACGGTCGATGGAGGACTCGATGACCTCCTGGGCGAAGGCCCGCCGCCGGCGCACCTGCCGGGTGGCCCACAGGGCGCCCAGGCGGCCGGGGCTGGCCTCGCAGGGGCTGAACTCGCTGCGGAAATCCGTGAACGTGCGCGGTGGGCGCGGGGCGGCGGCCTCCTCCTCGGCGGCCAGGGCCCGGGCCTTGCGCATCACCTTCTCCTCGCTGCGCGATATGCTGCGGGGCTTGTGCTTCTCGCGCGCCTCCTTCGGCCGCGGGTCCAGTTGCCCCTTATAGGCCGGCTTGTCATCGCTCACCAGCCGGTCCATCTTCTGGCGGTCGAGCATCTTCTTCGGCCGCACCTTGCGCGTGCGGTTGGGCGACCAGGGGCGCCCGCCCTTCGGGGCTCCGCCCTCGCCCGTTGCGCCCTCGGCGCCTTCGGTGCGGTTGATCTCATCGGTCATAGGTATTCCATTCCATATCGTCTCCGGCAGGGCACTGCAGTCCGGCGGCGAAGGCCGCCGCGGGCATGGCCCGCTTGCCATCGGGTTTCACTTCGAGCAGCTCCACGGCCCCATCGGCCGTCCCCAACAGCAGCCGCTTGGCAGCGAAGGCGGCCCTGCCGGGCGCCGGCGCATCGGAGCGCCCCTCGAAGGGGCGGGCTGCAAGCACCGTGAGCGGCCTGCCGGCCACCTCGGCCTTGGCCGGGTGCGCATCGGATGAGGCCCGGACCTTCCGCAACAGGGTCTGCACATCGTCGGCGGGGTTCAGGAACAGCTCGCCCTTCTGCACCTTATCGGCATAGCAGGCGGCTGCGTCGTCCTGGGCCGTCCACTGCAGGGTGCCGTCCTCGGCCGCCTGCAGCGATTCCAGCAGCAGGCGCGAGCCCAGATCCGCCAGCGCCTCTTGGAGCCCTTTCAGGTCCAAGCCGTCGAGGGCGACAGATCCGCAGCGGCAGTAGGGGCCGGTATCCAGGCCCTCCTCCATGCGCATGATGCACACGCCCGTGCGCTCGTCGCCGGCCAGGATGGCCCGTTCCAAGGGGGCCGCCCCCCGCCAGCGGGGCAGCAGCGAGGCATGCACGTTGAAGCAGCCCAGCGGCGGCAGCTCCAGCACCTCCCGGGGCAGCAGGGCGCCGTAGGCGGCAACGCAGATGGCATCGGGGCGCAGGTCCTCCAACAAGGCCAGGACGGCGGGGTCTCTCAGGGTGCGGGGCTTATGCACGGGGATGCCGCGCTGCTCGGCGAGCTCCCCCACCGGCGAGGGCACCGCCTTCTTCCCCCGGCCGCGCACGGCATCGGGGCGCGTGAACACGGCTGCCACCTCGCAGGCGCGGGCCAGGTCGTCCAGGATGCGGGCCGCCAACGACGGCGTGCCCATGAACACCACGCGCATCAGCGGACCGTCCTCACGGATGTCTCGCCGGGCTTCGCCCCCTGGCGCCGGGCATCCTCGTAGTTCTTCAGGGCGCGGATGCGCTCGCGGGGCGAGGCGCTCTCGAACAGGGTGCGGCCCTCCAGATGGTCTATCTCGTGCTGCAGGCAGCGGCCCAGCAGGCCGTCGCCGGAAATCTCCCATTCCTCGCCGTCCAGGTCCCGGTAGCGCACGCGGGCCCAGGGCCGGCGCTCCACCGGCACCAGGATACCGGGGCACGACAGGCAGCCCTCCTCTTCGGCCACCGGATCGCCCTGCAGCTCCACCACCTCGGGGTTCACCAGCACCAGCGGGTCGCGCACATCCTCGGGGGATACGTCGATCACCACCAGGCGCGTCAGCACGCCCACCTGGGGTGCGGCGATGCCCACGCCGTCGTTGGCGTACATGGCCTTCTCCATCTGCTTGGCCAGCTTCCTCAGCGAGCGGTCGAAGGCGGTGGCCGGCGGGCACACCTGGTTCAGCAGGGGGTCGGGGGATTGCACTATCTTCAGCAAGGGATACCTTCCATCGTTTTCAAAGCCGTTACCTCTCCAGTATAGCGTGTAGCGCCCCCTTCCGCCCCTAAAGCCGGGGAACGCACGATGCCCCGAAGGCAGGTGGCGGCTACAGCGCTATCTTGTGGGCGGCCCGTTTGGCGGCGAGGGTCTTCTGCAGGTCGGCCAGGGTGTGGAATACCATGTCGCGCTCATCGGGCTGCAGGGCGCTGTCGGACCTCAGCTGGGCGCCCAGGGCAGCCACGGCGTCCTCCATGTCGCCTATCTCGAGCTCCTCCACCAGGAAGGCCACGGTGGAGGCCGTATCGGCGCCTTCGCCCCCCAGCACCGCCGTCAGGGCGCTCGCGGCCTGGGGCACCTCGGCGGCGATGGCCGCCACCAGGGCGGC
>CANOBU010000019.1 GCA_947564425.1 uncultured Eggerthellaceae bacterium | reverse complement strand
CCCGGCTCTATCGCTATTGATTCTAGCATCTTTCTTGCTGCCACTCAATCCAGTACACCCCCTCTCGTACTGTGTACATTAGAATTATATTTCGTTTTTATTAATTAATACATATATTGTAATTACTCATATACACAAAGTTCAGATACCTAGAACCTCTCACCCGCACCATGGAAACCAAAGGCCGGAGGCGCAAGCCCCGGCCTTCTTGTTGTCGTCTGCGAAGTTATGAGGCTCTGCGCAATCAGGCGGTATGCGCGGGCAGCTCGCGGATGGCTACCTCGCGCAGATGGGGAGCACCTTCCTCGTCGGGCTCGACCACGTTCGCGCTCTCGGCCAGCAGGACGTCCGGCAGCGCCTCGCGAGCCGCGGCGGCAACCGCCAGCGGGATGGCGGTACAGGGGATGGATTCGTCGTAATCCCAAGGCACCGCCCCGGCTTCGCGGGCCCAGTCGCGCACGGCAGCGGCATCGGCTCCGAAGGCCTTGGCGCACTTGAGGAAGCGGTCTTCGGGATCGGGTGCCATCCAGGGGCATTCCCGCTGCATGAAGGTCGCCGCCTCGGGATTGCCGTTCTGCTGGTAGATCTGCCCGGTATTCTTGTTGTCGGAACTGCAGTAGTGCATCCCCAACTTCAGCCCCTCGGCCGCTGCGAACTCCATCAGGGCCAGGGCCTCGGCCTCGCTGCCGGCCACGGGGATGCCGCCTCCGTACCAGTAATCGTACAGATAGTTGTATGGATGCTTGCGCAGCTGGAACCCGCGCCGCCGGAATTCCCCGGCATTATGCAGAGGGAAGCAGAACTCCAGCAGATTCACCCCGCGAACCCCCAGCGAATCTGCCCGCACCAGCAGCCCCTTCATCCAATCCAAGGTACCGGGGATCACCGGCACCTCGATCATCACATCGGGAATGATTCCCACCGCCGCAGCGATGGTCCCCCAAACCGGGTCATTATCCGCACCTCCACCCAAGCCGGGGCGCGCCTCTCCCAACCCCGCATCAACAACCGCCCCTTCAACAGGGGGAGAGCAGCAATCGGCTGTGTCGGCAGTCCCGGAGGAATTCGGCGAAGTAAATTCCGGAGGGGCCGCCGACGCAGCCGGTTGCGGACCTTCCCCAGAGGCATCCGGCGGCTTCACGCTGAAGCGGATCTCGGTGAGCCCCGCCTCCGCCAGTTCCCGCAGCAGCCCTTCATCCAGCAGGTCGCCGCTGGTATACAGCCGCGTGTGCACGCCGGGGTACAGCTCCCGCGCCCGGCGCAGGAACCGCAGCACCTCGTCGCGATGCAGCAGGGGCTCGCCGCCGGTGACGGCGATGCAGCGGAACCGGGCACCGGCAGCATGGGCCTCTTCCAGCTCGGCTGTTATATCCCGCGTATTCCGCAGGAAATGCTCGTAGCAATCCTGGTTGGGATTGAAGCAGAAGTAGCAATGGCGGGTACAACGCAGATCCACGTAGAAGGTAACGGTTTCCTCGCCGGTGCGGCAGGCGAGGAAAGCCGGCGAGATCCACCCGTTTACCAGCGAGGCACCGCCGTTCTCGCAGCGGCAGCCGCAGGCGGCCGCGCACCGCAGGCGCTCGCTGCGCGGCGAGCCCTCGGCGGCCTCGAAGGGCAGCCCCCAGTTTTCCACGGCTTCCTCGAAATCGCGCTCAACCTCATCGAACGCCCGGGCGTATTCCGCAAAGTCCACGCTGCTATCCCAGCTCTTCGATCACGGGGCCCAGCCAGGCCTCATCGGCGTGGGCGAAGGCGGCCATAGCGGCAGCGAAGGAGCCGTAGTAGCCGCGGGGATCGTTGGCAACCATCTTGGCAGCAAAGGCATCGACCCAGGTGAGCACATGCTTCTGCAGGAATTCCCGCTGCACGGTCAGCAGCCGCACCGCAGCGGCGTCATCGCCGTCGGCGAAGGCATCGTAGGAGGCCATGGCCTGCTGGGCCAGGTAGTCCATCATGGCGCCGATGTGGTCATCGGGAAAATGCTTCTCGGCCGCCAGCTTGAAACCCGCATCGTGGTAGAACGAGCGCACATCCAGGGTGCTCTCCTGGAAGATCATGGTCTCCTTGCCGATGTAGGGCGACTCCCACGGATGCACGTAGCTTTCGCCCGGCACCTGCAGCAGGCGCGTGTAGTCGGACTGCAGCTCTTCGCAAAACGCCGGGTCGGCCAGCCGCGCGGCGCCGGCAACGGCGCAATCGGGGGCCTCGGCCGCCCACTGGGCCAGGGTGCGCCCCGTATCGCCCAGCTCGGCATCGGCCGCAGCGGCAGCGGGGCCGTCTGCAACCAGCAGGCCGGCGGCGAATTCCAGGGCCTCGCGGGTCTGGTCGCTGAAGATGCCGGCAACGGCCTCGGCTGCGGGCGCGCCGCCGAACACCAGGTGGAATACGCCATACAGGTACGTGCGCCTGGCCAGGGCCAGTCCGGTGGCCTCTTCCCATTCGCGATCGGCCATGATGCATCCTTCCCATCGAAAAAGGGGCAGCCCCGCAGGGCTGCCCCGGTTGCGACTCCCAGTTTACCAGTTGATCCGGTGGGGGTCCTTCTCGAAGGCCGCCGCCTTCGCCTTGATCAGCAGGTTCGGGTGCGTCTCGTCGGGCGAGGGCAGTATGGTTATGCTGCCGTTGTCCAAGTCGGGTCCGTACTCCTTGCGCAGCTCATCGATGTCGCCGAATTTCAGCGCCCGGTTGGGGCAGCCGGCCACGCAGGCGGGCTCGTTGCCGTCCTGGCGCAGGCCATAGCAGCCGTCGCACTTACCCGACACGCCCTTGGCCTCGTCGTACTTCGGCTGGCCGTAGGGGCACGACATCACGCACATGCGACAGCCGATGCAGCGCTCGGGGTCCTGGATAACCGTGCCGTCGGAAGCGCGGTAGATCGCGCCCACCGGGCAGTTGTTCAGGCACACGGCATTCTCGCAGTGGTTGCAGCCGGCAGAATAGCTGTACGCCTTCACATTCGGGAAATCCCCCACCGTGTAGGTGTGCGCCTCGCGATAGATGGTGCCCACCTCGAGGCGGTTCTTATCCTTGCAGGCCACCTGGCAGGCGCGGCAGCCCGTGCAACGATCTTGATCCAAATAGAATCCAACGCTCATGGTCTCATCTCCTTACCGCAGCCTAGTAGCCTATTTGTCGCTCCAGCGGGCGGGCAGCTCGCAGTCGCGCTTCAGCGCCTCGCCGGAGTACTTCTCGATATTGCAATTGTTGTTGTTGTAGCCCGACACGCCGAATCCGCCGTACTCGTTGCCCAGCAGGTAGTTGTCCGAGCCGGCGCGGTCGATGCCCGTCTTCTCGTCCACATCGACCCAAGCGCCGTGGGGAATGCCCACCACGCCCGGCATCAGCACATCCATAAGGGCCGCCTTGCGCAGGCCCTGGCCATGGGCGGTGCTCACCAGCACGGTGTCGCCTTCCTCGATGCCCTTGTCCTGGGCGTCCTTGCGGTTCAGGAACACGGGGTTCTCCCACGTTTCGCGCAACCAGGGGCAGTTGTCGAAGACGGAGTGGGAGCGGCGCAGGTAATGAGGGTTGTACATGAGGTAGGGGTACTCGCCCTTCTCGCCGCCGATCTTGCCGTCCTTGAAGGTGGTCTCGTAGCCCAGGCAGGGGGTCACGTAGGTGGGATAGGGCTTGTACTGGTCCACGCCGGGGTACTCGTAGGACACCATGCGGTCGTAGCGCTTCTGGCAGTAGATCTCGAGCTTGCCGCTGTTGCTGGTGAGCGGCTTGCCCTCGGGGTCGTCGATGAAGTCCTTGTAGCCGATGAAGCCATGGCCGTCATTGGCGGAGCGCTCGTACTGGTAGCCGCCGTCGTCGATGAACTTCTGCAGGCTCACCACGCCTTCCTGGGGTGTGCCTTGCACGCCCCAGTCCTTGATGTCGGCGTCGGTTATGGTGACCAGCGGCTTCATCTGGCCGTCATCGCCCATCACCTTGCTGCCGGCGATCTTCTCGAAGAACTGCTGCTTCTCGGACTTGCCGCCGAAGGCCAGGTCGGGATCGATGCCCATCTCCTGCAGCAGCAGGGTGCCTATCTCCTGGTCGGTCTTGGATTCGCCGATGGGGTCGGTCACCTTCGAATAGCAGTAGATGAACTCGCGGTTGGTGGCGCCGCCGTCCACGTTGCCCTCGCGCTCCCACTCGGTGGTCACCGGCAGGATGATATCGGAGTACTTGGCGTTGGTGGTCATGAACTGCGCGCGGGTGAGCACGAAGTCCACGGCGCGATGGGCCTCGATGCCCGCCTTCTGGTGCAGCGACGTCTGCAGCGTGGCGTCGGTCACGTGGAAGATACCCTTGATGGGCCCCAGGGTGGTGGGGATAGGCTCATGGAAGTTGCCGTAGGAGTTCGACACGTCCAGGAACGATCCGCCGCCGTTCAGGATGAGGTCGTAGAGCTGCGGCTGGCGCACGCCGGTGCTCACGGGGTTGGTGGTCTTGGGCATGGCCGAGGCACCGGCCGTTACCAGCTTCGGGCCGTAGTTGCCGCAGTTGGCGTGGTAGTTGCCGCCGGTGGCGTGGCCCGACTTGCCCATATGGCCGCCCATGGCGCCCAGGGCCATCAGCATCTGGGGGATCATCTCGGCGCCGTTGCAGCGTACCATGCCGTAGTTGTGCAGCAGCATGGTCTTGTTCTGCTTGCCCAGGATGCGGGCGAAATTCGTGATCTGCTCGGGGGGCACGCCGCAGATGGGCTCGGCCCACTCGGGGGTCTTCGGCTGACCGTCGTATTTGCCCTCGACGTAGTCCTTCAGGTTCTCGTTCACCGTGGCGTCCTCGGGCATGGACTCCTCGTCGAAGCCCACGGTGTACTTATGCAGGAAGTCCCAGTCGACGATGTTGCCCTCTTCCTTGTCCAGACGCAGCATCTCGTAGGCCGTGGCCAGCATGAAAGCCATGTCGGTGCCGTTGCGCACGGGAATCCAGTCCGCATCGAGGGTCTGGGCCGTGGCGTTGTACAGCGGGTCCACCGTGGTGAACTTGGTACCGCTCTCCTTCGCCCGCATGAAGTACGTGGTGGGCGTGCCGGCCGCCGACCAGGTGGGGTTCGAGGAATACAGGATGATGTGGTCGGCATTGGGCAGGTCGAAGCGGTCGTTGGCCTTGCCGCAATCCGTGGGCGGCAGGCCGATCATGTCGCAGCCCATGGTATAGGTGCCGTGAGAGGTGGTGTCCCAGCCGCGCACGCAGCCGCACATCAGGTTTATGGTGGCGTCGGGCGACTTGCAGTAGAAGCCCGTGGGGCCCAGCTCGTCGCTGATGCGCTTTATCTCCTGGGCGGACAGCTTGATGGCCTCATCCCAGCTGATGACCTCCCACTCGTCCTTGCCGCGCATCTGGCCGTTGGACTTCTCGCCGCCGCCGGGCTGCCAACCCTTGCGCTTCATGGGGTGCAGGATGCGATCGGCGCCGAAGCACTGCTGCTGCTGCGCCTTGCCGCGCACGCAGCCGCGCTGCTGGGGGTAGTCCTCGGAATCCGGATGGTTGTCGTCGGTCTTCTGGCGGACGACGGCGCCGTCCTTCACCATGACCTTGTTCACGCAGCGGCCGCCGCAGTTGTGCCAGCAGGCCGCCGGAACCCACTTGCCGTCCTTGGCGGGGTCGGTCGGCAGCACATGGCCGCCCACCTTCTCCAGTGTGGCCTCGGCGGCATAGGCCGTGGCCGGCAGCGCCGCAGCGCAGGCGGCTACGGCAGCCGATGCGCCCAGGAAACCGCGGCGGGAGATGTTCTTCGATTGAATATCCACGATAGTCCTCCTTACCTTAGAGCACCGTGCAGATCGCATAGAACGCGTAGCGGGCGATGGCGATGCCCACGATAGAGGCGGCGCAAACGACGATGGCCGCCGTGTTTCCCTTCATCTTCGGAGCCATGGCCACGACGATGAGCGATACCACCGGGGCCACGATGAGGCCGACCACCTGGGCGATTACATCCTCGCCGCAACCGGCGAAGGCGGCGATCTCCAGGATCAGGGCCACGGCCAGCACCGCGTTCACCACCAGGGCGGTGGTGCGCAGGCCCTTGTTCTCGGCGAAGCTAGCGCCGTCGAGCACCGCATACAGCCCCAGGCCCATGGCGAGGTCGCCTGCCAGGAACGTCAGCACGGTGGCCAGCCCGTTGTTCCACGCCGGCACACCCAGCACGTCCACATAGGCCATACCCATCATGAAGATGGCCGCCACAGCCACAACGGCGGTGACCACGCGCAGCGCGAAGGGGCTGTCCTTGCGCACCAGCGTGATGATGAGGTCGACAACCGCCAGCACCAGGAAGCAGACGGAGATGACCACTTCCTGCGTCATGCCGGCACCGAAGTTAACCGTTCCTGCAAACACCGATTCGAACGCCCGCGGGATGCTGCTGATATGCGTGGCAGCAGCGATAAGGCCCACGGCGAACAGGATAACCACCACAAGGGGGACCAACCAGGGCCGCCCCTCCTTGCGCTTGCGGCAGAAGCACGTCTCGAACACATAGGTGCCTGCTGCCAAACCCCCTAGCATGGTGAAAAGATACAGAGAAATCAGACCCATACCTAGCCTCCTCAATCCTGCATCCGCATGCCGCGGATGCCCTCCAGCGCGCGTACGGAAGCAACGCGCGTAAAACCGGCGCAGCCTGACGAACCCCCTCCCTCGGGGTTTCTACCCGTTCGATAGACCACCCATCCGCTGCCCGGAGAGGGCAACCCTGCGGCCTAGCGACCAAGCGTTCATGGTTGCAGGAAATCGGCCAAATCCCATTACCGCTAGTTATAGCAAAATTGTCGTGCGACAATCAATAGTGTCGCACGACAATTTTGTGGAGACAGTAATCTACTTTGAGGATAATCAAGGGAGCGAATTGCTGCGGCCATCTGCAAGGATGCCATGGGCGCGGCCGATTCCCCCTGAAACCGGTACCGGCGGGCGCGGTTGCGGGCACCCTGCGACAATCGGGCGCAGGGGCGGCGACCGGCTAGGGACGCGGGGCCGGGGCGGCGGCCGTCTTGCAGGAATCCGCCTTGTTGGGGTCCAGCGTGAAGCCCTCCGTATAGGCGCTGGGCACCACCAGGGTGCCTTCGCCATCCTGCATGCCCTCGTACACCAGATGTATCTTGCGCAGGTTCAACGCCACCTCGTCATGGGCGTAGGTCTCGGATACCTCCTGCATAATCGACGACACATCGCGCTCGGCCTCCATCAGCGTTATGCGGGCATTCTTGCGGCACTCGGCCTGGGCCTCCAGCGACATGACGCCTTGCAGCTCCTTGGGGATGATGATGTCGCGGATCTCCACGGACAGCACGGCTATGCCCCAATCGGTCACCTTCGACTCCACCGCCTCCTGCAACTCCTGGTCGAGCTGCTGGCGGCGCATGACCACATTCGAAACGCTGGCGCGGCCGATGGCGTTGCGCAGGGCCGTCTGGGCCGTCAGGGCCACGGCGAAGCGGCAATCCTCCACCTCGGTGCAGGCCTTCTCGGAATCCCAGATCATCCAGAACAGCACCGCATCCACATCGAGGGGCACAAGATCGCTGGTCAGCGCTTCCTCGGCGCCGAAGGGCGTGGCGGTGGTGCGTTGGTCTACCCGCAGCGGGCAGAACTCCACCAGCGGTATGATGAAGAATATGCCGGGGCCGGCCAGGCGGTTGAAGCGGCCCAGCCGCATGACCACCACGCGCTCCCATTCCAGGCACACGTGCACCGACGATACCACCGCCAGCCCCACCACCACGGCGAGCACCACGCCCGCCAGGCTCAGGCCGCCGGTTGCCAGCCACCACAGGGCCGCCACGACCACAGCGGCCAGCAGGGCCATGACCACCGGGAACAGCACGGCGCCGTTGCGCGTGGCCTTCCGGCTGGGGTCCGAGCGGTAGGCTTCGGCCGCCACGCCGAACTCCATCTCGGAGCGGCGGTAGGAATCCTTCTCGCTGAAGGGGCGCGGGTCGCTATTTCTTCTCTTCATTCTCTTTCCTCATCCTTCGGACATGCTTCGACACGATCTTGGGGATATCCTCGTAGGACATCCCCTTCTCCAGGCAGCTGAGCACGAACTCCTCTACCATCAGGTCTACGCGCGGGCCCATATCCGGCAGCGATGCCAGATCGTTCACGAACACGCCGCTGCCCCGCATCGTGGTCACATAGCCGTCGCGCTCCAGGCCCATATAGGCCTTGCTCACGGTGTTGTAGGCGATGTGCAGGTCGGCAGCGAACTTGCGCACGGTGGGGAGCTTCTCGCCCGGCTCGTAGTACCGCGACGATATGAGATACGCCATGCGGTCGCGCAGCTGCACCCAAAGCGGCAGGGTGCTCTGCTCGTCGAAATCGAATATGGGCGTCTCTTTCACCACTATGCAGCATGCCTTTCATCAAACCACGGGCGCAACGCCGGCTCCTACCATAACGAGGCGCAGGCACAGCCCGCCCACCAGGACGAATGCAGCCAAGATCGCCGCCGCGGTGCCGCTGGGGCTGCGGCTGCCCACAAGCAGCGCTATCTCGGTTGCCAAGGGTACAAGAATACCGCACCCGATGAACCCCAGCCAAAACAGCGCGGCAAATCCACCGGCTGCCAACGCCCGCAGGGGGTGCACCGCCGCATCGGCGCCCACCGTAAAAACGAAAGCTGCGGTTACCGCCGCCTCCAGCACGATGAACGCGGTGTCGGCCCCTATGGTGCGCCGACGGACCCGGTGGATGTGCCGATAGCCCTCGCAGGCGCAGGTGCACAGCATTATCACCGCGCATCCGCACGAGAGCGACGACAGCAGGAACAGCGCCCACAGCCAGCCCGACCGCCACAGCGGCACCGCTATGGCCGTCTGCAGCAGCAGGCCCGTGTACACCATGACGATGAACGCGAACACGATGCCGATCGCCTTGGCCGCCAGCGCCGCCTTGCGCCAGCCGAAACCCAGGGTAAGGGCCTCCCAGGCCAGCACCACCATCATGCAAACCGCCAGCAGCACCAGGGCGAAGGACCCCAATGACATCAGGCTGCCCGAAGGGGTGATGAACAGCAGGTAGAACGCCTCGGGACGCCCGAGGTCGGCCAAAAGGCAGAGCATGCCCGCAATCAGCATGGCGAAGGAGGCGGAATAGACCAGCTTCGATAGGTGCTGGCGGGTGGCTGCCTGGGGGGTGGGGACGGGAAAGGCGGGGATGCCGTATCTGCGGCGGTCGTAGGCGCAGGCCAAAGCGGTTCCCAAGTCGGCGATGGACATGAGGGCGAAAGCCCCGGCGGCCGTTCCGCCCAGGAACAGGTAGATAGCGATGAGCTCGCTGAACGCCACGTCGTCCCCTCCGTTTTCCGCACCGTCCGTGCGCCGCAGGGCCGTCCCGCCGGGTATCGGCCGCCCCGGCAGAATCCGGCTGCTCGGGGTAAATTGTCGCACGACAAATGCCGCCTAGAGCATAGCGCATCCCCGCCGGCGAGGGAACACCCCAACGCAAAGCAGCCCCGGGCGTTCAGCCTCGGGGCCGCTCGTTCTTGCAAAGGGTCGGATGGCGGGAACGCCGAAGCCCCGCCCCGCGGCCGACCTACAGCACGCGGGCGCGGATCACGGCTTCGCGAGCTTCCATCTTCTGTACGGCGTCGGCGCCCAGCTCGTCATCGATGTCGATCACGGTGTAGGCGAAGTCGCCGCGGGCCTTGCTCAGCATGTTGGCCAGGTTGTGGCCGTGCTCGGCAATGGCATCGGTGATATCGTTGATCACGCCGGGCACGTTGCGATGGATGATGGTGAGGCGCTGCCCCTGGCTGCGCAGCGGACCCAGGTCCACAGCCGGGAAGTTCACGGAGTTCGAGATGGCGCCGGTCTCGATGAAATCCACCATCTCGCGCACGGCCATCATGGCGCAGTTATCCTCGGCTTCTTCGGTGGAGGCGCCCAGATGCGGCAGCACGATGGTGTGCGGCGCAGCCATGATGCCCGGGGTGGCGAAGTCCGTCACATAGCAGCCCAGCTTGCCCGCTTCCAAAGCCGCCACCAGCGCCGCTTCGTCCACCAGCGAATCGCGGGAGAAGTTCAGCAGCACGGCATCGTCCTTCATGGCGGCGATCTGCTGCGCGCCTATCATGCCCTTGGTGGAATCCATGGCCGGCACGTGGATGGTGATGTAGTCGCACTGGGCGCACAGGTCGTCCAGGTCGGTCACATGGTGCACATCCGTCGACAGACGCCAGGCCGCATCCACCGACACGTAGGGGTCGTAGCCGTACACATCCATACCCAGGTCCACCGCGGCGTTGGCCACCAGGGCCCCGATGGCCCCCAGGCCCACCACGCCCAGTTTCTTGCCCAAAATCTCGCGGCCGGCGAACGCCTTCTTCGCCTTCTCGGCCGCCTTGCCTATGGCCGGATCATCGGCGTTGTCGCGGCACCAGGCAGCCCCCCCGATCAGGTCGCGGCTGGCCAGCAGCATGCCGCACAGCACAATCTCCTTCACGGCATTGGCGTTGGCGCCGGGGGTGTTGAACACCACGATGCCCTCTTCGGCGCAGCGGTCCAAGGGAATGTTGTTCACGCCGGCGCCGGCGCGGGCGATGGCCAGCAGGCTGGGCGGGAACTCAGTCTCGTGCAGCTGGGCGCTGCGCACCAGCACGCCGTCGGCCTCTTCCAGCTGATCAGTCAGCTGATAGCCCTCGGGCAGCAGGTCGGTGCCCTTTGCGGATATGTTGTTCAAGCAGTGAATACGCGTCATGGCGGCGTTCCTTTCATTCGTCCGCAGTGCCTGAACGCCATTCTAACGCTAGCGCCGCAGACCATCCCCACAAAACCGCCCGCGCCCCGGGAACGGCGAAGGGCCCACGCGAAAGAGGCCGCAGGGCGTAGGCACTGGAGAGCAAAACCGCATAAGCGCAGGGCATCGGCGGATACCGCACCTGCATCGGCGCATGAATGCAGTAGAATAGGCCTATGGAAACGCAAACCGGTGAATTCAAGACAGCGCTGCCCAAACGGCTGACGCCTTCCCAGGGGGAAAAGCTGGCTTCGGTCGGCTCCGAAGCCCTGGATACCCTGGCGGCGTTCACGAACCGTTCCCTCACATGCTCGCATTGCAAGCGGTGCACCCTGCGCTGCGAGGTGCTGAAAGACCCCAATATGGACATAGGCGAGATAAACCGCGTCTACCGCCGCATCATGGGACTCCCCGAAGGCGACCAGGTGGCCGCCGTCATCGAGGAGATGCAGGCACGTCCGGAGCTGTATCACGCCCTGCGCCGCTGCTGCTTCTGCGGCTACTGCACCGCCGAATGCCGCGCCCACCAGTTCGCACCCGAGGTCATGCGCGGCTGGCGCGAGCTGTTCAGCCGTGCGGGCTACATGCCGCCCAACGACTCGCGCATGGTCATGGTCGATGACGAATGGCATATATTCAGCGCCTATCGGGCCATATACGGGATAGACTACCCGGAGTTCCGATCGCTGGCCGATGCGGCGGCCGAAGGCCCCGGCGTTGCCGACACGGTGCTGTTCCCCGGCTGCTCGCTGGTCAGCTATACGCCCGACCTGGTGCGCGCCGTGGGGAACTGGATGAACCGGCAGGGCTTCGCCTGGGCGCTGTCCCAAGATTGCTGCGGATCGCCCCTGATGAGCGCCGGCCTGTTCGACCGCGCCGAGGAGCTGCGCCTGCGCATCGTGGAGCAGCTGCGGGCGGCCGGTGTGAAGCGCCTGGTCACCGTGTGCCCGGGTTGCGGCGAGGAGCTTGCCGACAACATGCCCGAGGACATCGATATCATCCCCCTGCCGGAACTGCTGTTCGATGCTACCCGCGAGGCGGCAAGCCCCGCCCAGGCCGGTTTCGACCCGCTGAACCCGGCACCGGCCAGCTATACGGTGTTCGATTCCTGCCACGACCGGCGCGATAACCGCCACGGACTGGCTATCCGGCGCCTGCTGCAGAAATACCTGCCCCAGGCCGAGCGCCGCGAGATGGACAACCGCCGCAAGCAGACCCTCTGCTGCGGTGCCGGCGGCGCCGTTGCCGGCTACGACGATGACATAACCGCCCGGCGCATCGCCGAGGTGCTGCGCGAGGGCCGGGCCACGGGCGCCGAAACCTTGGTTTCCATGTGCCCTACCTGCAGCTACACCATCGCGCAGGCCAGCCTGGGCGAAATCGCGATGGGCGGCATACCCCTGGCCAGCCACCACTACCTGGAGCTGCTGTTCGGCATCGAGACCGACTGGGCCGCCATCTTCGGCCGCCTGGAAGGCATGTGGACCGGCGAATACGGCCCCTGGCTCACCGAGACCTTCTTCTCGTAGGGCGCTCCGGCGCTGACAAACGTTATTCTCGTAGAATCGCACCTGTTCAGCTTGAATTCTTCTATAATCCCTCCCTGTAGAAAGCGACGACGAACCCGGCACGACCGACGCATGCAGCCCAACCGAACCTAAGAGGCCCCGGCGGAAAAGACGTTTTCCACGCCCTTGATAAGGTAGACGATGCCAGAACAGCGCAAACGCATGACATACGAGCAACAGCGCGCGAAGCGGCAAGCCGCCCAGGGTTCCCGCAGCAAAGCGCAAGAGCCGACGCATCAGAAGATACCGGTGCTGGCCATCATCCTGGCCGTATTGCTGCTGGCCGGCATGATATTCACCCTGCGCACCTGCTCGTCGGCCATGACCATCGACGTCACCGTGAACGGCATCCCCTACACCCTGCGCGGTGCGAAGACCGTCCAAACCGCCGTGAAGGAAAGCGGCCTGCCCATCAACCCCGGCGACCTCATCTCGATCCGCGGCAACGTGCTGAAGCGCGGCGAAGGGCATCCCATCGACGCCGTCGTGAACGGCCGCGAGACCACCGACCCCAACCAGCAGCTGCACGACAACGACGTGGTAACCGTAGCCGATGGCAAGGATATCGTGGAGGACTACGACACCGAGCAAGAGGTGAGCGGCCACAGCGCCCGCATATCCGGCGCCGGAGCAGTGCACCGCATAACCCCGGGCCAAGACGGTGTGACCGAGGTGCGCACCGGCAAGCTGTCCGGCGAAGTGGTGCGCAAGCTCATCCAAGACCCCAGCGATGCCATCTGCGTGAAGTCGAACCCCGAGGTGGGCGATGACAAGGTGCTGGCCCTCACCTTCGAGGAAGGGCCCTCGGAGGAATACACTGCGCAGATCCTGGATATCCTGAAGGAGAACGACGCGAAGGCCACGTTCTTCTGCGTGAGCAGCCAGATCGAGCAATACAACGACGCCCTGGTCATCCGCGAGCGCGACGAGGGCCACCAGGTGTGCGTGGGCACCCGCAACGGCGAGCGCCAGAACGGCGGCAATTCGAAGACCAATGTGGAAGTGGATATCGAGGACCTGCGCTACCAGGTGCAGCACGGGCTCGAAGCCATATCGGCCGCCTTGGGCGGCGAGGGCTACAGCACCATCTGCCGGCTGCCCGGCAACAACCTGAAGGACAACATGGTGCAGGCCATCGACCAATTCGTGACCGCCGACATAGGGTGGAACGTGGACACGGGCGACTGGATGGAATCCTCTGCCGCCGAAGTGTACCGGGTGCTGATGACCCTGGAGCCCGGCGACATCGTGCGCCTGCATGACGGCGGCGGCGAGCATTCGGGCACCGTAGAGGCCCTGCGCGAGGCCATCCCGCAGCTGATCGAGCGCGGATACCGCTTCGTCACCATAGACGAGCTGCTGGAATACCCCCCGCAAACCTAGCAGCGTGAGGGGCGTTCGGCGCCATCAGTGGTAAAATCTCTACCCATGAAAAGCCCTCGCGAAAAGCGCGAACTGCTCGAAGCCGCCCGCAACGCCATCACCGGCTATACCGCCGTGGTGCTGGGCATCGTATGCTTCATCCTGGCGCTTATGCTGCTTATGGCGGCAACCCGCTTCATCGCGGGGCTGTCGATCGCGGCGACCCCCACCGCGACGGGCCAGACCCAAACGGTGGTCGTCGGACCCCGGACCTAGCGGGAAGCGGCAGGGGATTCGGCCATGTGGCAACGGCTTTCATTCTACGATGTGCGCATAATCGGGCATTACCTGGGGGTGCTCATCCTGGTGTCCGCCATCGGCCTGCTGGCGCCCATCGCCACCGCCATCATCTTCGGCGAATGGCAGCCCCTGGGACGCTACCTGCTGGCAGCCGGGATCTTCCTTATCGCAGGGTCGGCGCTGCGCTTCCTCAGCATATCGCCCGGGCGCCTGTCGCGGCAGCAGGCCATGGCCGTGACGGGGTTGGCCTGGCTGGCGCTGGCCTTCTTCGCCGCCATACCCCTGGCGGGGTCGGGCCACTACTCCAACTACCTGGATGCACTGTTCGAGGCGGTTTCGGGCTTCACCACCACCGGCGCCTCCATCGTGCGCGACCTGGACCACCTGTCCTACGCCGACAACATGTGGCGCTTCATGATGCACCTCATGGGCGGCCTGGGCTTGGTGGTGATCGCGCTGTCGTTCGGCTTGTTCGGGAAGGGGGGCGCATCGCTGTTCAACTCCGAGGCCCACTCCGAGCATATCGTGCCCAACGTGGTGCAGACCACGCAGTTCATCGCGAAGATCACCCTCACCTTCATCGGCATATCCACCGTTATCGTGGGCCTGGTGTGCCTGGGGTTGGGTATCGATCCGGCGCGGTCGCTGCTGCAATCGCTGTGGCTTTCCATCAGCGCCTTCATGACGGCGGGCTTCGTGCCCATGAGCCAGAACGTGATGTACTACCACTCGGCGGTCATCGAGGCGGTGCTGGTTATCATCATGCTGCTGGGCTGCATAAACTTCACCCTGCATGCCGAGATAATGAAAGGGCGCATCCGCGACTTCTTCGACGATATGGAAGTTCGCTACGCCGCCCTGTGGCTGGGGGTCATCGTAATCGTGCTGACCGCTTCGCTGGCGGGCAGCCGCATCTTCTCGGACCTACCCACCATCGAGCGCCGGGGCCTGTTCATGGTATTCGCCGCGTTCTCCACCACCGGTTTCCAGAACATCGCGTCGCCGCAGCTCACCGATGCGCTCTCGTCCGGCGCCTTCCTTATATTGGCGCTGCTGATGGCCGTGGGCGCCTGCTCGGGCTCCACCGCCGGCGGCATCAAGATACGCCGCTTCGGCATATTGGTGAAGAATATCGTGTCTACGCTGAAAGAGGCGCTTTCGCCGGATTCCGCCCGGGTGGTCACCATGTACAACCATGCAGGGAAGCGGGTGGTCACCCCCGGCCTGATCCGCGAGGCCACCACGGTGCTGCTGCTGTACGGCGTCACCTACATCGTGGGCGCCTTCATCGGCATCGCCCATGGCTACGATGCATCGCAGGCCATCTTCGAGTCGGTGGCCATGGCGTCGAACGGCGGCATAACGTCGGGTATCGTGGTGCCGGGCATGCCGGCGTCGCTGGAGCTGTTCTACCTGTTCGAGATGTGGGCCGGGCGTCTGGAGTTCGTAACGCTGCTGGCGCTGCTGATACAGCTGGTGGTGTCGCTTACGCCCTCGCGCTTCCTCGGCTGGATCCACGCGCATAACGAGGCGCGCGAGAAGCGGGCGAGGCGGTAGCCATGGGTGCGGTTGGCGGAAACGGCGGCATTTCCCCGCGCATCGCGGCGCTGGGCCGGCGCGCCGGGGCGATTGCCCTGGCTGCAGCGCTGGGCCTTGCCTGCATCATAGGCATTCCCGCCCCCGCATCGGGGGTTCCGGGCGGCCCGCAGCAGGCCTTCGCCGAGAGCATCGGCGACGAGAACCTGGTGGACCCCACCCAACGCGCCGACAACTCGTTCATCTACGACACCACCGTGGCCTCGCTGTTCTCCCAGGCATCGCTCTACAACGACCGCACCGTGCAGGTGGTCGGCGAGGTCATAGGCGATTGCATCCGAGCCGAGGACGGCAAGAGCTGGATTACCCTGACCGAGACCAACGCCGATGACAAATCCAGCATCTCGGTGCTCTTGTCCGCCGACCAGGCCGGCCAGATATCCCATTACGGCCGCTACGGGGTGGAGGGAACCACCCTGCAGGTGCGCGGCACCTACCACCAGGCTTGCGACGAGCACGATGGCCTGCCTGATATCCACGTGACCACCTCGTCGGTGCAGGCGACGGGCGCCGACCAACCCGACACCTTCCACGCCGCCGACCTGGTGCCGGGAATGATTGCGCTGATAATCGGGTTTGCCCTGATGGGCGCCTTCTACTTCGCCCGCGAGAGAACGCGCTAGTGGGCGGCGGGCGCAAGGCGCAAGCGCAGGGCGATGCCACCCGGGCGTGCGGTATCCGGGGCACCGTGGTGAAGCTCGACCGCGGTTTTCCGCTGGTGCTGCTGGATACCGGCGATGCGCTCGAAGGGGCTGCAGCGTCCGCTGCCGAATCGGAGGCACCTATGCCGGAAGCACGGGTGCGCAAAGCACCGGTGCCTTCGCCGCAGAGCCTGGAAGCATCGGATGAAACCACCGCAGAGACAATGGAAACCCCCCGACCGTTGGTGCGCTGCGAGCATGCCACGGCCCTGGTGAAGGGCGAGCACGTGCGGGCGGCTATCGGCGACCGCGTGGCCGTGCAGCTTCCCGCCGGCCACGACAGGGGAATCATCTGCGCCATCGAGCCGCGTGCCACCGCCTTCGTGCGCAAGGACCCGGCAGACCGCACGGCCAAGCAGGTGCTGGCCGCCAACTTCCACCTGGTTGCGGTTGTGGAACCCATGAACGACCTGAACCGGCGGCGCCTCGAGCGCGAACTGGTGCTTGCCCACGAGACGGGTGCATCCGTGGCCGTTGTGCTGACCAAGGCCGACCTGGTGGATCCGGCGCAGCGCGCAGGCATCCTGCAGGATATCCGCGCACTGGCCGGCCGCGATACCCCGGTACTGGGGGCATCGCTGGAAGACGCCTCCAGCATCGGGAAGGTGCGGGAGCTGGTGGGCCCGGGATGCATGGCCATACTGATCGGGAAGAGCGGTGTGGGGAAATCGAGCCTGGTGAATGCCTTGGCCGGGCGGGCGCTGCAGTCCACCGCCTCGGTGCGGGCAACCGATGGGAAGGGGCGCCACACCACCGTCGACCGCGTGCTGGTGGAGGTGCCGGGCGGCGGTGCCGTAGTGGATATGCCCGGCGTGCGGGGCCTGGGGCTGTGGGATGCCGACCAGGGCCTGGCCCGGGCCTTCGCCGATGTGGAGGGGTTGGCCTCGCAATGCCGCTTCCGCGACTGCTCCCACGGAGACGAGCCGGGCTGCGCGGTGCAAGCGGCCCTGGCCTCGGAGGAGTTGGCACCCGAGCGCCTGGACTCGTACCGCTCGCTGGCCCGCGAGATAGCCCAGGTGCGCGTTGAGCGCGAGGAAGCGCGGCGCATGCGGGGCGAGAAGGCTTCCGACGCCCGGCGGCGGAAGCGCCGATAGCGCTTGGAACGGGTCGACCTGGGGGGCGGGTTCGGAACGGGCGGGCATGCCCTTCGGGGTTTACTTCGCCGAACCCCTGTGGGCATGCCCGCCCGTTCCGAACCCTGGCCGCTGCTGCCGGTTGCGTGAATCCCGGGGCGCTATAATCGGGAGTATGACTATAACCGCTTTCACTGCTATCGTGCTTATCCTGGTGGGGCTGGGCATCGGGGTGCTGTCGGGGCTGCTGGGGGTCGGCGGCGGCACCATCATGGTGCCCGTTTTCACGCTGGGCCTGGGCATGAACGCCGTGGCGGCGACCGGTACCTCGCTGTTCGCGATAATCCCCACATCCGTTTCGGGGTTCATCGGGCATCTGCGGCAGAAGACGGCCGATTGGCGCGTCGGGCTGGCCATGGGGCTGGGGGGCGCTTGCGCATCGCCCATCGGCGTTCAGCTGGCCCATATATCTCCCGAATGGCTGGTGCTGTGCGCCGTTGCCGCGGTGATCGCATATTCATCCATCACCATGCTGCGAAAGGCGCTGAAGAAGCCGACGACCAAGGCGCAGGCGGCAGGCGCCCCCTTCGCATTGCCGGCCTTCAACAGGGCCTTGTTTGCGAAGAGCGTGCTCATCGGCGCGGCAGCGGGACTTGCGGGCGGCTATGTGGGGCTGGGCGGTGGCTTCGTCATGATTCCCCTCATGTCTGCCGTGCTGAGCTTCCCCATGCGGCTGGCCTCGGGCACCTCGCTGATCGGCATCATCTGCATCGCCATACCCGGCGCCCTGACCCAGTGGTTCTACGGCAATGTTGATATCGCGGTGGGGCTGCTGGTGGCCTGCGGGTCTATCCCTGGCGCACTGCTGGGCACGCGGTTGGCCAAGCGCTTCAACGACCGCACGCTGCGCCTGATGTTCGCAGCGCTGCTGGGAGTTGCCGCCATCCTGATGGTTGTGAAACAATTCGCCTAGGACGCAACGCGTAGCCGACGAAGGAGGGGGACGGTGAACCTGAGAGACCACAAACGGCGACTCATAATTACCGTGGGCTTGGTCATAACCATCCTGGGGCTGGGTGGCAGCCTGCTGTGGATGACGCTGAACGGCGAGCCGCCCATAATGCTGCAGCTGATCGTGGGCGTGCTGTTCACCCTGGCAGCCGTGGGGCTCATCTGGATATTCCTGGACCCGGATTCGAATGCCGCCCGGCAATCCGACGAGATCATGCAGCTGGCCAGCCAGATGCTCGATGCCACGAAAGGGGGCCTGACCCACGAGGCTGCCCAGCAGATCTGCGAGCTGCTGCTGCCCGCCACGCCTGCCATCGCCATGGCCATAACCGACCGCGAGGTCATCCTGGGCTATGCCGGCTACAACATCCGCAACAACGCATCGGGCACCCCCATCCGCACCACCGCCACCCACGAGGTGCTGAACGATGGCAAGCCGCGCATCCTGCGCAGCACCGAGAACATCGGGCTGCCCATGTCATCGGCCCGCATAAGCGCCGCGATCATCCAGCCGCTGTACATCGGGCGCAACATATGCGGCACGCTGAAGTTCTACTACCGCCGCTCGGGGCAGATCAGCGAAACCCAGAAATCGCTGGCCCACGGGTTCGCAGAGCTGCTTTCCACCCAGATGGCCGCCTCGGCCCTGGAAGAGCAGACGAAGCTGACCACCAGCATGGAGCTGAAGGCCCTGCAGGCGCAGATCAACCCCCATTTCCTGTTCAACACCATAAACACCATCGCATCGCTTATACGCACCGACCCCAACAAGGCCCGCGTGCTGCTGCGCGACTTCGCGGTGTTCTATCGATCCACCCTGGAGGACTCCGAGGACCTGATTTCCCTTGACCGCGAGCTCAAGCAGGTCGAGCGCTATTTCTCGTTCGAAATGGCGCGCTTCGGCGAGGACCGGCTGCAGCTGCAGATGGACATACAGCCCGAGGTGTACAGCATGCTGGTGCCGTCGTTCATGATCCAGCCGCTGGTAGAGAACGCGGTGAAGCACGCCATGCGGGCCGAAGGGCGCCTGACCGTGCGCATCACCGGTGTGATCGAGGGGCAGAACATCGTGATCAGCGTGGCCGACGACGGCGCCGGCATGAGCCCCGAGACAATGGCCACCATGATGGACAAGGGTTCCAGCACGGGCCTGGGCATAGCCGTGAAGAACGTGAAGGACCGCATGCGGGGCTACTTCGGCCCCGAGGCCTCGATGGATGTGGAAAGCGAGCTGGGCGTGGGCACCACGGTATCGTTCACCCTGGACAAGACGATCGCCGCCGGGGGGAACTCCCAAACCGACCAGCTGCAGAAGACCACCATACCCGACATCCCGAAACCCATCGTGGAGAAGCACTGACGTAGGGGCCGGGGGCGGCCGTCCGCAGCTGGGGAGGGGAGGCCTCCGTTTTCACTCCTCGCTTCGCTGCGGGGGTTGAAAACTGCGGCCTCCCCCTCCCTAGCTGCTGCTTGGCTGCAGATTGCGGCAGCTTCGGGAATATCCTCCATATTCTGGTGCGGTGCAGCAAATGGTGTATACTACGTGATTGCGCTGCTCATGCGCAGTCAGCGGAAGCGGAGAGGTGTCCGAGCTGGCCGAAGGAGCACGATTGGAAATCGTGTATGCCCCAAAAGGGTATCCAGGGTTCAAATCCCTGCCTCTCCGCCATTCATAGCGCTGACGATCCCGTGCAATGCCAGCCATGCCCGGGGCCTCGAATCGGAGGGGTGGCAGAGCGGTTGAATGCGGCGGTCTCGAAAACCGTTTCACCGTTTATAGCGGTGACCAGGGTTCGAATCCCTGCCCCTCCGCCATTTCACTAAGCTGCAAAAGGGTCGGTCGGGGCACCGGGGGCCTCCTCCGGCCCAGGTGCCCCGACTGCCGTCCTAGGCTTTCAGGGCCTGGGCCATGATGGAGCGGTTGGCGAAGTACGTCACCAGGAAGTACAGGCCGTATATCGCCACCAGCAGCTCGATGGCCGGCAGCACCGCCCCCAGTATGCTCACGCCCAGCGTGGTGTCCAGCGTGTGGGACAGCACGCCGAGGGCGCAGGCGCAGTGGCACGCCGCCAGGCTCAGCGGTACCAGGAAGTAGATCAGCGTCTGGGCGAACAGCGACCTTCCCAGCATGCCGGAGTCGGCGCCGATGCGGCCCAGCATGCGGTAGCGCCGCTCGCTGTCGACCGTCTGGGACAGCGACTGGATGGCCAGTATGGCCGCCGTGGCAATCAGCAGGATCACGCCCATGTAGATGGCCAGGTAGGTTACCATCAGCTTCACGCCGCCCGATTGGGTGATCTGCTCGTGGGCGGTAACGACCATGGTGACGGGCCACATCTCCATCACGTAGCTGACCTCGCCCGATTCCACGGACTCGATGGACAGCCCATGCTCTATCAGCGCCTCCGGGGTGGGCGGCTGCGCCTTACCCAGGATCTGCTTCAGCGCCTCGTCGTTCTGGACATCGGACTGGCCGTTGTCGCGGTACATCAGGTTCAGGTAGCTGTAGTTGGGAATGGCCCCGGCGTCGACCAACCGGTCGATCGCGCTGTCCGGCACCACCAGCATCAGCACCGTGCTGGGCATGGAGGTATCGCATATCTGCATGCGGTACACCTGGTCGCCGAAGCGCAGCGGCGCGCCGCACACGTCTATCTGCAGGTGCTGGTCGACTGCAGCCTGGGCAAAGGCCTGGGTGGACGCCATATTGTTCGCGAAAATGCATTCGTCCTGGGCCAGCGAGACCTCCGGCAGGCCGATCATCTGCACGTCGCGGTTGAATTGCGTAACGCCCACAGCCAGGATATTCGTATCCGTATGGCTGATTACCTCCATGGGCAGCAGCTCCCCGCCCAGGGCATCCATGAGCGACTCGTAGGTCAACCCGGGCACCTCGTAGACATCCAGCTGGGCGCTATCGGCTACGGTCTGCTCCCACAGCTCGGGGGCGGCCTGCTGCAGCTGGGGGGCTATCTGCCAGTCGGCCTGCATGCCGGCGGCGTACAGCTGGGGGTCGGTCTCCTGCATCTTCCGCGCCCGCTCGTCGGGTGTGCGCGAGGAAGGGTTGGCCAAGTCGCGGTAATTCTCCCAATACACATCGGCCCGCAACGTGGCGCTATAGGGATTCGATTCGAATATATCCCCCACCAGCACATCCAGAAGCCCCATGCCCGACGAGAATATGGTGAAGGCGAAGAACACCATGACGCACACCGCCCACAGCGACATGAACGCCGTGTTCACGCGGCTGGCGATCTGGCGCACCGTGAACGGCACCAGCCCCCGCAGGTACACGCCCCGCGCCTTCGTGAGCACGCCCACCGCGAAGCCGGCCAGCGACCAGAAGAACATGAGCGACCCCAGCAGCATGAACACCGTGGCCCGTGCGAACGAGGGGTCGTCCAGCATCAGCAACCCGTTCTCTATCAGCTGCTGGTAGGCATAGGCCAGCACGGCCAGCGAGGCGATGAACACCGCCAGGCACACCCAGGGGTTGCGCACCGGGCTGCGCTGCGATTGCGAGCCGGCGTTCAGAAGCGTGACCAGCCGATAGCGCGACACCGAAACCAGGTTGAACACCGAAACCACCAGGAACACCAGAGCGAAGCAGATAACCGTCATGATAAGCGCCTCGGGCGAGAATACGAAGCGGAAATAGGTCAGGGTGGTGCCCATGATGGCGGCGCTGACGAAGGAGAGCCCCTGGGACAGCCCGATGCCCAACAGCAAGCCGCCGGCCAGCGATACCAAACCCACCAGCATCGTCTCGTACAGCACGATGCGCGATACCGACCCCGGCGCCATGCCCAAGGTAAGGTACACGCCGAATTCCTTCTTACGGCGCCGTATGAGGAACTGGTTGGCATACACCACCAGAAAGCCCAGCACGCAGGCTACCAGGCCCGACACCAGGTTCATCATGCCCTGGATCTCTTCGAACCACTCGCTGTGCTCGAGGTCGAACAGGACCTTCTGGCTTTCCACCGAATTGAAGGCGTAGAACAGCGCCACGCCCACCAGCAGCGTGACGAAATACACGGAATAGTCGCGCACGCTGCGGCGCAGATTGCGCCAGGCAAGCTTAAACAACATGGGACGCACCGCCTTCGGGCACGGCATCGCCCGACAAGAACGACACCACTTCCACGATGCGCTGGAAGAACTCGGTGCGCGTGCAATCGCCGCGGCGTACCTCGTTGAACAGCACGCCGTCCTTGATGAACAGCACCCGGCTGCTGAACGAGGCAGCGAAGGAGTCGTGGGTCACCATCATGATAGTGGCGCCCAGGTCGCGGTTCATCATCTCGAGGGTTTCCAGCAGCACGGTGGCGCTGCGGGAATCCAATGCGCCGGTGGGCTCGTCGGCCAGGATCAGCTGGGGGTCCGCCACCAGGGCGCGGGCAGCGGCGATGCGCTGCTTCTGGCCGCCCGACATCTGGTTGGGGTACTTGCCCAGCACCGGGGATACCCCCAGCACATCGGCCACAGCCCGCACACGGGTGTCCACCGACGAAGGGTTCACGTGCTTTATGGTAAGGGCCAAAGCGATATTCTCATAGCCGGTCAAGGTATCCAGCAGGTTGAAGTCCTGAAAGATGAAACCCAGCTTGTCGCGGCGGAACTTCGCCAAGGCGCTCTTGCGCATGCGGGTGATATCCTCGCCCGAGATGAATATCTGGCCCGTGGTTACCTTGTCGATGGTGGACACGCAGTTGAGCAGCGTGGTCTTGCCGCTGCCGGAAGGGCCCATGATGCTGATGAACTCGCCTTCTGCCACATCGAAGCTGATGCCGGCCAGGGCGTTGGTGAGCGAATCCTTGCTGCCGAACACCTTGGTCACGCGGCGCACCGACAGGGCGGCGGGTGCCGGGCGGCGGGCATCGTTGCGCACCGTTACCGTTTCCTCGGCCAAAATCGGAGTTGCATAAACCTCTGCCATGGGTGCACCTACGCTTTCACCACGCGGGACGATTCGTACATCAGAAAAGCCCCGACTGCCGCCATCACTGCCAATGTTACCGCCACGCCGCCGATGATCTTCATGGTTTCCTCCTAAACTTGTGCGGTTGAGCTGCCGGGCCGCCTGCCCCGCCGCCCGTTTCGCACCGAGTTCGCGACGGGTAAGCGGCCACAGCATCACTATGGCCCTGCCGGGCGCCAGCCGCCATCGATTCGGCTTACATTCGGCTTACAAGTTTGTCACTTAGCTAGAGTCGGCAAAGAAACACGAGGTCATGGCCCTTTTCACCGCGCCGGGCCGCACGGGGGGACCGGCGCGGGGTCTTGACGGCGGCCCCGTGCCTCTGGCAACCTGGGGCCATGACGCGGATATTCCTGATAGAAGATGACGATGCCCTGCGCAGCGAGCTGGCCAAGCTGCTGTCGCTGCAAGGCTACGAGGTGGAAACCACCGTCGATTTCCCTCGAGCCGCCCAATGGGCGCTGGAGGCCGCTCCCGACTGCGTGCTGCTGGACCTGCAGCTGCCCGGGGCCGACGGCCACCGGATCTGCCGGGACCTGCGCGCCGCATCGGCGGTTCCCATCCTTATGCTGACTTCATCGGAAAGCGAATTCGATGAGGTGATGGCCCTGGGATTGGGGGCCGATGACTTCATCAGCAAGCCCTACCGTCCTGCAACGCTGCTCGCCCGCATCCAGGGCCTGCTGCGGCGTTCGGCCCAAGGAGCACCGATGCTGCCCAGCTTCAACGGGCTGACGCTCGACCCCTCCACTGCCACGGCGTGCTACCAGGGGAAATCCGTGGAGCTCACCCGCAATGAGACCCGCATCCTGGGCGAGCTGCTGGCCCAAGGGGGCAAGGTGGTCACCCGCCAGCAGCTGATGTGCGCGCTGTGGGAATCGGATGCCTTCGTCGACGACAACACCCTTACGGTGAACGTGAACCGCCTGAGACGCCAGCTGCACGCTATCGGCGTGCCCGAAGATTTCCTGAAAACCCGCCGCGGCATCGGGTATTCGCTCTGATGCCGGAACCCCGCTTCACAGCCGCCGCCTTCCTGCGCGACCATGCCGCCGTGCTGGTGTTGGGCGCCACGTGCGCCGCAATGGTGGGGACCTGCTGCCTGCTTCTGGGAGTGGGCGAAGAGGGAGCCCTGGCCATGGCCGGCATCGTGGTGCTGGCGCTGGCCGCCGGATTGGCCGTGGAGTACCTGCGCCGCCGGCGCTTCTGGCAGGATACCTCTCAGGCGATCGACCTCGTGGAGCGGTCCGGGCAGTATGAATCGCTCGTGGATGAGCCGGCCTTCCTGGAAGGGCGCTTGGCCCATAGCATGGCCGAGCGCTTGGAGCAGATGGCCAACACCGAGCTGTCGGACCTGCAGGATGCGAACCACATCTACCGCGACTACATCGAGCTCTGGGTGCACGAAACCAAGGCGCCGTTGGCGGCAGCGCGCTCGATGGCCTCGCGTGTGCAGGGGGAGTCAGTCGATACCCTGGAAAGCCTGCTGGAGCAGCTGGAGAACCAGGTGGAGCAGGCCCTGTACTGCGCCCGTTCATCCACGCTGCAGAACGACTACCTGCTGCGCGAGGTGCCGCTGGCGGCAACGGTGCGGGAAGCCTGCAAGCGCCACGCCCGTTTCCTCATAGACCACGGCACCATACCCCGTATCTGCATCGATGACGATCTGGCGGTTATCGCCGATGAGGGCTGGCTGGTGTTCGTGCTGGGGCAGATAGCGGTGAACTCGGCCCAATACGAGGCGACCGAGCTGCGGTTTACCGCCCGCGTCGAAGACCCCGAAACCTCGCGGGAGCGCACGGTGCTGGAGATACGCGACAACGGCATCGGCATAGCGCCAGAGGATATGCCCCGCATATTCGACCGCGGCTTCACCGGGCGCAACGGCCGTCACAGCGGCACCGCCACGGGCATGGGCCTGTACCTGGTGGCAACCTTGTGCGCCTCTATGGGGCTGGGAGTATGCGCCGCCAGCGAGCAGGGCGAGGGAACCCGCGTGATGATCACCTTCCCCCACGACCGACGCCACAAGCTCTAGGTGTGCCAGGGGCGTGCCAGGGGGGCGTGCCAGGGGGGCGTGCCAGGGGGGCGTGCCAGGGGGGCGTGCCAGGGGG
>CANOBU010000018.1 GCA_947564425.1 uncultured Eggerthellaceae bacterium | reverse complement strand
AGCGACTGGGCGTATGCCCCAAACCCCACCAATGCAGGCCCTGGCTTCCGGGGGTACCACAAAGCGAGTTCCGCAGCCGAAGGCGAGGACTGTCTGAGCGACTGGGCGTATGCCCCAAACCCCACCAATGCAGGCCCTGGCTTCCGGGGGTGCCCACAAAGCGAGTTCCGCAGCCGAAGGCGAGGACTGTCTGAGCGACTGGGCGCCCCCGGAAGCCAGGGCCGGACAGCCTGGGAACCTCTAGAGCACTAGCAAGAACACCTGCGTAAAGGCAAAGGCCAGGATGCCGCACCCGGGAAATGTGAGCACCCAGGTGAGCACCATCTTGCCCGCCAGGTTCCATTTCACCTGCCGCAGGCTCTTCTCGGCCCCCACGCCCATGATGGCGGTGGTCTTCGTATGGGTGGTGGAGACAGGCAGTCCGGTGAACGTAGCCAGCCCGATGCACAGGCAGGCAGCCATGCATGCCGAAAAGCCCTGGTATTGCTCCATCTTCACCATGCTCATGCCCACCGATTTGATGATCTTCTTACCGCCGGCCGCCGTGCCCAGCGCCATAACGCCCGACACCAGCATGATAAGCCACAGGGGGAAGCTGACGCCGGGGTCGGTGCTTCCGCTCATGGCCAGCATGATACCCAGCATGCATAGCGACATGAACTTCTGCCCGTCCTGGGCGCCATGCAGCACCGCCACCCCGGCGCCGGCGGCGATCTGCGCCCACTTGAAGCCGGTGTTGGCCCGCACGCGGTCGACGCGCCGGAACAGAAGTGCCGTCAACCGGGCCACCAGCCAACCCGATCCGAAGCCCAAAACCGTCGAGATACCCAGGCCGTAGACGACCTTCATCCACTCTGCCCCGTTCACACCAGCCAAGCCGCCTTGCAGGGCAATCGCCGCGCCCGTGATGCCCGCGATGAGCGAATGGCTCTGGCTGGTGGGTATGCCGAAATACCAGGCTGCCGCACCCCACACGATGATGGCCACCATAGCTGCCGCCAAGGCCACTAGCGCCGCATGGTTGTCGCCGCCGAAATCCACCATCTTGAAGATGGTCATGGCCACGGCCGAAGAAACCATCGTGATGGCAGCCAGCCCGACGAAGTTGCATACGGCGGCCATGGCGATGGCCGGCCCGGGACGCATGGCCTTCGTGCCTACCACGGTAGCGATGGCGTTGGGAGCATCGGTTGCACCGTTCACCACGGTGGCGCCCAACGTGAGCACCACAATGAGGGCAAGGGCCGGGTCGGTGGCAAACGCCGCCAGGAATGATGCGAGGTCGTAGGTCATGGGGTCGTCTTTCCGCCGGTTGCACATCCGGGCTGTCGGCCCTGGCATCCGGCAACGGAGCCTCTATCCGGCACCCATGATACGAAACCGACCTTCAATAATAGGAAACGGGAAAATCAAGTTTCCGTAAAATCTGGACGCGCTTGGTCACTATCGGAAAACGTGCAGTAAAGCGTTTCGAATGCCTTAAACGGGCAGCTGCAAGTCGCCCACCGACGCCAGCACCTCGCCGTCCAGGGATTCTATGCGAATGCCCTGCACCTGGCCGCCGGCCACGGCTACTTTCGCGAGGGAGCGCGGATTGCCGCCCCGGGGCCGGAAGACCGAGCCCGGGTTCAGGATGTACTGGGCCGGCCGCGCCTCGGCACCGAAGACCAACCGAGGCACATGGGTGTGGCCGTGGATGCAAACGGCGGGAATGGGGTCGCCGGGCTGCAGCGGCCCGTCACCCAAGGGCACCGCAGAACCTGCGGGAGTCAGGCCGCGCCGAGCCCCCAAAGATGCACCCAGAGCCAGCTTGCCCACCTCCACGTCTTGGGGATAATGAGCCACCAGGAACCGCACGCCGCCGAGCACCGGTCGGGCGAAGCGTCCCACACCGGCCCCGTATTCGGGGAAATCGTTATTGCCCAGCACGGCCGTGACCGGAGCCAGTGTCTCCAATTCCCGCAGCACAGCCGGGTCGCAGATATCCCCTGCATGGATGATATGGCCGCAATCGGCCAAAGCCGCATAGGCGCGGGGGTCCAGCGTGCCATGGGTATCCGACAGCACCCCTATGAGCAGCCCATCCGCAGCCATCGCCGTCCTTCCGATCCATTACCCTACCGGGCAAGCGCCGACCCCGCCGCTTCCCGCCATTATGGCATAACGAAGCCGCTGCGCGCATCGTGCCCGGCTTCGGGATAGAATAAAAGCCCGCGGCGGAAGGAGGCCCATGGAAAGCCCGGCATTGGAATCGATCGAGCAGGTAAGCGATGGCTGGCTGAAGAAGTACATCCTGCATTACCGCATGGCCGACGGCTCGCAGCATGTCTACGAGACTGTTTCGCGCAAGGGCCCCGAAGCCTTTCGGGCGCACCTCGAAGCCAACAGCCGCGGGGAGGCGCCGACCGCGGCCGACGCCGTCTGCATCGTAGGGACGACTCCGCGAAACACCTTGGTGATGATCCGCGAGTTCCGCTACCCCTTGAACAGCTGGTGCGTAGCCTTCCCCGCAGGCTTGGTGGACCCCGGGGAGGATATAGCCCGCTGCGCCGAGCGCGAGCTGCAAGAGGAGACCGGCTACAGCCTGCTGCCCGGCACCGGTGTGGAACCGCTCCCCCAAGCCGGCTACTCGTCCACCGGCATGAGCGACGAGCAAGTGCACGTGGTATTCGCCCAGGTAGAGAAAACCGGCGAGCCGAACCGCGAGCCCAACGAGCTCATCGAGGTATTCGAGCTCCCCTTAAGCGAGATCCCGGCTTTCCTGGAAGCCGCCGAGCTCCCCATAGGCACCCGAGCCCAACTGGTGCTGGAGCTGCTGAAAGCAAAACGTCCCCTATAACCGAAAGCAAGAATCGCAAAGCGATTCGAGCGATTCTCCCAAACCCCGCTGCGGCAGGCCCCGGCTTCCGGGAAGCCGCCAATCAAGTTCCGAAGCCGAAGGCGAGAGCCATCTGAGCGATTTCCCCGAGCTCCGCTGCCGTAGGCCCTGGCTTCCGGGATGCTCACAAAGCGAGTTCCGCAGCCGCAGGCGAGGACTGTCTGAGCGACTGAGCATCCCGGAAGCCAGGGCCGGACAGGTCGACAGCCCCGAGCCCCTGGAAGCCAGGACCAGACAAGCAGAAAGGCTAGCGGTTGGTCACCTCGACCTGCAGCCCTTCCAAGATATCCAGCGCCTTCTCGTTCATGCCGGGATCGGCCGCCGCCGTGCAGGAGGCATCCACGATCACCGGCACCTCGGGGCAGGCCGTCCGGGCAAGGACCGCGTTCGACAGCACGCAGATATTCGAGACCAACCCCACCAGCTCGATGCTCTCGAACGGCTGGGTGTCCAGCGCATCCGCAGTGCTCTGCAGGTTCGCCAGCCGCTCGAACAGGTCGGATGACCCGAAAGCAGGCTTGTAGAACACCCGGTCGGTATCCTGTCGGTGCCGGGCCACCTCGCCGTACAGGCCGTGGCCCTCGGTCCCCTCGATGCAATGCTCGATGGGCAGCTTGCGCCCCTCCTGGGTTTCAAGGTAATCGCGGCGGTGCGTGTCGAAGGTGAAGTAGATTGCATCGCCCGCCTCGCGGTATTCGTCGATCTTTCGGGCGATGCGCGCATCCAGCAGCTCGGCTCCCTCGAAACCGAGGGTGCCGTCGACGAAATCGACCTGGTAATCCACAACGATAAGCAGCTTCTTCACGAGTGTTCCTCCCTGGATCGGCGCCTAGGCATCCGTGCCGCGACCCGATTCCCCATCGGCCTCCTCCAGCACGGCCAGAGCCGCCCCATAGCCCCCGGTGCCGTAGCTCAGGCACTTCGACACCCGGGCGATGGTGGTGGCCGACGCGCCGGTGGCCTCCTCTATCTTCGCATAGGACCTTCCATCGGCCAGCATGCGGGCCACCGACAGACGCTGCGAGCTCTCGCGGATCTCGCGGATGGTGAAAAGGTCCTCGAGAAGCCGGAACAGCGTGTCCTTGTCGTCCAAGCGGGCCAGGACCTCAAGCAGATCCTCGACTTCCGCGGTCCTCAGCTCTGCCATGTTTCCGCGCCTCCTTCGCCTGCACCCTGCCGCACCGGCACACCGGCCCGGCACAGCCCGTATTCCAGGGAATCGACCAAGGCGTTCCACGATGCCTCGATGATGTTCTCGGACACCCCCACCGTGCCCCAGGTGGAAGAGCCGTCGGTGGTGGTTATCACCACGCGCGTGATGGCGTCGGTGCCGGTGCTCTCGTCCAGCAGGCGCACCTTGAAGTCTACCAGGTGCATAGCGGCCACCTGGGGATACGATGATGCCAGCGCCAGCTTCAACGCGCTGGAGAGCGCGCCTACGGGGCCCACCCCCTCGCCGGTGGCGACGAAGCGGGCATCGCCCACATGCACCTTGATGGTGGCCTCGCTCTGGGCATCCTTGGCCCGGGCGCCGGTATCCTCGCGGTCATCCACGATAACCCGGAAGCTCTCCAACGTGAAATGCGGCACATAGCGCCCCAGGGCCCCTTCGATCAACAGGGCCAGGGAGCCATCGGCAACCTCATAGGAATAGCCCTCGGCCTCGCGCTGCTTCACCTCGTCCAGGATCGACTGTATGTATTCGGGATGGTCGGTCAGGTCGATGCCCAGCAGGTCGGCCTTCGCCGCCAGCGATGCCTTGCCGGCCAGCTCGCTCACCAGCATGCGGGTGCTGTTGCCCACCAGCTCCGGCTGGGTGTGCTCGTAGGCTTCGGGGAACCGGGCGATGGCGCTGGCATGCAGGCCGCCCTTATGGGCGAAGGCCGACGAACCCGCATAGGGGGTATGGCTCCAAAGCGAGAAGGTGCACACCTCGGCCACATAGTTCGCCACGGCGGTGAGCTGCCGCAGGTTATCGGCGCCTACGCAATCGAAGCCCATCTTCAGCTGCAGGTCGGCGATCACCGTCAGCAGGTCGGCATTGCCCACGCGCTCGCCATAGCCGTTCACCGTGCCTTGGACCGAACGTGCCCCGGCCCGCACCGCCGCCAGGCTGTTGGCCACGGCGCAGCCGCTGTCGTTATGGCAATGCACGGCGAACAGCTGCCCGGGGAAGCGGTCGACCGCCGCAGCCACCGCCTCTTCGATGAAGAAGGGCAGCGATCCGCCGTTGGTATCGCACAGGGCGATGCAGTCGGCACCCGCGCCGCTTGCAGCCGCCAGGCATTCCAGGGCATAGGCGCGGTTCGAGCGGTAGCCATCGAAGAAGTGCTCGGCATCGAACACCACTTCGAGCCCCTGGTCTTTCAAGAACGCCACCGATTCCGCGATCATGCGCAGGTTCTCATCGAGGGAGGCCTGCAGGGCGCGCGTCACCTGCTTGTCCCAGGCCTTCCCCACGATGGCCGCCACCGGGGCGCCGCTGGCAACGAGGTCGGCCAGGCCGGGGTCGTCCCGGGGGTCGGTGCCCTTGCGGCAGGTGCTGCCGAAGGCCGCCAGCTTAGCATGGCGCAGCGGATGCTCGCGCAGCTCCTGGAAGAAGGCGATATCCTTGGGGTTCGAAGCGGGGAAGCCGCCTTCGATCACGTCGATGCCGAAATCGTCCAGGCGCCGGGCGATGCGCAGCTTATCCTCGAGGGACAGCGATATGCCCTCGGCCTGCTCGCCGTCGCGCAGCGTGCAGTCATAGGTCTGGACCTTCTCCATGGCGCGTCTTTCCCGATGCGATTCCCTGCTGCGGCAGAGCCCTTACAGCTCGGTCAGCCAGTCGCGGTAATCCTCGACATTGCCGTACACCACGTCGAAGAAGCGCGCCTGCAGGGCCTTGGTCACCTCGCCGGCGCTCCCGGCGCCCACCTGGCGGTCGTCCACGGAGCTCACCGGCGTGAGCTCGGCGGCGGAGCCGGTCATGAACACCTCGTCGGCGATGTAGAGGTCGCTGCGGGTGAGGCTCTCCTCGATGGGATAGACATCCAGTTCCTCGGCCTCGAACATGTCGGCGGCTATGGTGAGGATGGAATCGCGCGTAATGCCCTCCAGCAGGCCGTCCGAAAGGGGCGGCGTGGACAGCACGCCGTTGCGCACGATGAACAGGTTCTCGCCGGTGCCCTCGCACACATGGCCCGTCTCGTTCAGCATGATGGCCTCGTCGTAGCCATGGGATTTCGCCTCGAGCTTGGCGAAGATGGAATTCATGTAGGATGCCACGGACTTCACCGCCGGCGGGATGGCGTTGATGGAGCGCTGGCGCCACGAGGACACGCCCACGGCCACGCCCTTCTCGAGCGCCTCGGGGCCCAGGTAGGAATCCCACGGCCACACGGCGATGATCACATCGACCGGCGCCCCGGTGGGATCGACGCCCATCGAGCCATAGCCGCGGTACACCAGCGGACGGATATAGCAGGCGCTCAGCTTGTTGGCGCGGATTATCTCGAGGGTGGCCTCGCACAGCTCGTCGACGCTGTAGGGCAGGTCGATCATGGATATCTTGCAGCTGCGGTGCAGGCGCTCCATATGGTCGCGCAGACGGAAGACGTAGCTCGCGCCCGTTTCGGGATTCTTATAGCAGCGGATGCCCTCGAACACGCCGGAACCGTAATGCAGGGTATGGGACAGCACGTGGGTGGTTGCCTCGCCCCAGGGGATAACCTCGCCGTTCTTCCATATGAAATCGACTTCCTGCAATGCTGCCATGGCTCCCACTCCCTTTGGGTCGCTGCGGATGATAACGGCTGCTATTGTACTCCAACGTGCGCTAGCGGTGCCGGAAAATGGGGAAAAGGAGTCAATGGAAGCAACAGGGAGTAGATCTTCTGCTGCAGGTCGGCGCTAGTAAGCAGCTCAGGGTTTTCCCAGTGCGTGCCATGGGCCCGAAGGACGTGCGCCATCGGCCTTCGGGCCATGGCGTGCGGCCTGAAGGCCAGGGTGCGCGCTGGGGAAAGCCTGAGCGGACGAGCAGTTCCGAATGCCGGCAGGCATTCGGAACCTAGAGCTGGCGGCGGAAGGCGATCAGCTTCTCCAGGCCGCCGGCTATCAGGATGCCCAGCGAGAAGGGCATGACGTAGGGCACCAGAGGATTGCTGCCCAGGATGCTCGCAACATCCTCGCTGGTGGGATTGAGGGTTTTCAGGGCCGTCCAGCGGGCGCCGGGGGTGGTTGCCTCCGTGAGCTCCTGAGCTTGGGTCAGCTGCTCGATGGCCTCGTCGCCCAGGGTTATCTCGCGGGGGGCGGTGGGGGTGGCGGAACCGTTGGGGTCGAGGGCTTGGGCGGTGGTGTCGCCGGGATCGGCCGGTTGGTCGGGGGGATCGTCGATTGTAGGGATATCGATGGGGATGACCGGGGAATTCGGCTTTCCCGACCCGGCAGTGCCGCCGTTCGCCGGCGGCTTGGGCTTCTGGGTGTCGCCGCCCTGGGGGCCGGGCTTGGCATCGTCGCGCCCATCGGCATTGTCGCCCGGATCGGTCGGGCCGCCGTCGGAATCGCCCACTTGCACCGTGAGCGGCTGGATGTTCGACACCAGCACCTCGCCGGCAGGGGGCAGGGCCCTCAGGCGCACATAGATGAGGTTCGCCGATCCGCCGCTGTCGCCGGAATCGCCCGAGCCCGAGCCGCCGGAGCCTTCGTCATCGCCCTTGGTCTGCAGCTCCAGGGTGGGCTTGGTCTGGCCCTCGATCACGTTCCAGCTTATGCCGCCGTTCTCGGAGTATTCCCAGATGTACTTCAGCGCCGATACATCGCCGCTGTAGCCGAAAACGCTGGAACGGAACACAGCCAGGCCGCCGGGGCGCGGCGGCGTGTAGGATATCACCAGGCCCGCGCCCGCCTTCATCTCGACGGGCTGCGAGGTTGCCTTCAGCGTGGTCTGCTTGCCATCCACCACCGCGCTGTTCTCGATGACCACGCGGTACAGATAGCCCAAGCGCTCCTCGGTGGTCAGCAGCGTCAGGGACTGGCCGGTTTCGCCGGAAAGCTGCTGCCAGGTGCGGCCCTTGTCGGTGGATTGCTCCCATTGGCAATCCCAGCTGCCGCTGATGGAATTCACCGGCACCGCCACGAACACGGCCTCGATGCCCACGGGCACCGGGTTGTAGCTGACATAGGCATCGAAATCGTTGGAGTCCTCGGCCTTCAGGTTCAGGCGGATGGTCTTTATATAGCGCAGGCCATCGGCATCGATGCTGTCGGAACCGGTATTGAACAGGATGCGGAAGCGCGTGTTGTCCAGGAGGTCCTGGTCGGCAGGGTCGGCGGGTTGGGCGGCGCCGCTGGAGGCATCGCCTTCGGCGGGGGCCGCAGCACCGGATCCGTCGCCTGTATCCGGATCGGCAGCGCCGGAGCTGCCGCCTTCGCCCTCTTGGCCGGGGTCGGTATCCCCCGCCGGGGTATCCACCTGAACGCGCGATTTCATGGCCACCATGGCGGAGGCATTCTGGATGGTGGCCCAATCGACGGTGACGGGGATACCGCGGTAGTCGATGAAGTCGACCGACTCGATCGGCGCCTCGTCGAGGGAGGTCTCCTGGCCTTGGAAGGCATCTTGCAGAAGCTGCATGAGCGGGAAACCCTCGCCCGTGATGGTGATGGGGGCGCCCTTCGTCCGCATGGTATAGGTCTCGGTGCTCACGGCGAGGGCGCCGGAGGCGTCGAGCTTGCGCAGGTCATCCAAGGTATAGGTGCGGTCCACGCCATCTTTCCGGGAGTCGTCGCCGGAGCCTTGGCCGGAGTCCGGATCGGCGCTGCCGCCGGAACCGCCCTGGCCGGGATCGGCGCTGCCGCCGGATGCCGCATCGCCGGAGCCGCCCTGGCTGCCGCCGTCGCCGGAGCCGCCTTGGTCGCCGCCCGCGGCCCCTGCATCGCCCTGGCCGGGATCTTCGCCCTCGGCCTTGCCGCCTATGGCGGCAACCACCTGCAGGGTATCCTGGGGGTGGGCCTCGCCCTGCGGATCCTCCTGGGGCTTGTCGCCCGAACCCACCACCGCCTCGATGGCGTAGGGCATGCTCTGGCTGGTCGACAGCACCGTGGCGGTGCATTTCACATCGCAGCTGCCCTCGCCGGCAACCGTGACCAAGCCGGTCTCGCTCACGGTGAGCACGGCAGCGTCGCTGGTGGTCCAAGCCAGGCTCAGCTTGCCCTTGGTGAATTCCTCCAGGGTGCCGTCTTCCAGGCTGTTGTAGGTAACGGTGTCATCGACGGGACTGGCAGCACCGGAGCTCGACCCATCGCCCGCAGCCGCACCGGAGCTCGATCCGGACCCGCCGGCTGCACCTTCCCCGGCCGAACCGCTCTCGGCATCGTCTTTCGCGTTGAGGTTCTTCACGGTAACGATGACGCTCAGCTGCTGGGTCTCGCCCACCTGGGATGCCTTGAAGCTCAGCTGGGGCTGATCGGCGAACTCGTCGCCCTGGGCATCGCGAATCGCCACCGATATTATCTCGGGCTCGTAGGCATCGGGATCGTCGGGCTTGGGCACCACGGGATCGGGGTCATCCGGATTGTCGGGATTATCGGGGTTATCGGGGTCGGTGCCCGGATCGGGGTCGACCGGGGCCGGATCGGTCACCTGGATGGTGAACTTCACCTCTTCGCCCTCGGCTTTGCAGGTGACCGCCGCGCTGCCCGCAGCCGTGCCCTGCACCTGCGCCACGTTGGTGTCCTTATCGATGGAAGCCGTCACCGCACCGGCGGGGATATCCCAGTCGGCGAACTTCGCGCTGGGCACCTTGGCCAGCTTCTTGCCATCCTTGTAGCCGTCGGGATAGGCGCCATCCCATACGGGGACGGCCGCCAGGTAACGGGGCGCGGCACCTACCTCCAAGCCGTAGGGGGCGTCGGTATCGAGCGGCACCCAACCGCTGCCGTCATCGACGCTGCTGTACAGCGCCAAAGCCGTGAGCTTCTGGTCTTCGTGGTCCTTCAGCTCGTCGACGGTCACCTCGGGGGCGCCGGCGCCATAGGCCAGCGCGTATTCCAGGTGAAGCGATGTGCCGAACACCAAGGCGAAGACCAGCAGCACACGGAAGGCGCGGGCCAACAGCGGCTTGAGGGAGCGGTTCTCGGTCACCGGCTACTCACCACCTGTCCCATCGTCGGCATTGCCGGCATTGTCGGCAGAGCCCTGGCCGCCTTCGCCATCGGCCACCGCCTGGGCGGCATCCGAGGCGGAGGTGCCCTCTTCCACCAGGTAGAACTTGCCCGTGGCGGGGTCCTGGTACACGGTGCCCATTTCCTTGAAGGCATTGCCCTCGCCGTACAGCTGCTCGTTCATCTGGGTAACGTCGTTTTGGTCAAGCTCCTGGTCGAGCTCCACCTGCGCGAATTGGGCCAGGTCCACATTCCAGGCAAGCACCAGGGCCACCATGAGGCCGCAGGCGAACACCAGCATGATGTCGCCCACGTTGCCCATAGAGGACATGGGATCCACGTCTTCCCGGGCGCGCTGCTTGCGGAACGATCCGCTTCCCTTGTAATAGCCGGCCATGGCGCCCCCCTATTCCATCGTCCGGGGATTGCCGGGGGCGGCGAAGGGGCTGCCCTGCGCCATATCGGGGAAACCGGGCCGGGGCATGCCCGAGCCCAGCAGGCCGTCGTCCTGGCCCACGGTTTGGGCCATGGGCACGCCGGCATCGTAGGCGGGGGTGCCGAAGGGGCCGGCAGCGCCCGGCAGCGGCTCGTAGGCCGGGGCGGCCTGGAAGCCCTCCATGGTTGCCGGGCTATAGGGCGCCGCAGGGCGCGGGGTCGCGGGGGCCGGCGCGGAAACGGGGCCGCGGGAGTCCTCGATCTTCTGCACCATGGTGGCCATGGCGCTGTCGAGCGCCGAAAGGTAGTTGTCGTACCACATGCTGCGAATCTTGCCGATGACCAGGCACACGGCCGCCACCACCAAACCGGCCACCGTGGTATCGAAGGCCACCAGCAGCGAGCTGGACAAAAGGGCGGTGTTGGCCTCGCCCAGGGCCTGGATGCCCGGCCCCAGGGGGATCAGCGTGCCCACCAGGCCCAGCATGGGGGCGACCTTGGCAGCCATGTTGTTGCGGCTGGTTATGCGCTCGTAATGGGCCTCTTCCTGGGTCATGAGGCGGCGCACCAGGGCGATGAGGGCATCGCCGGGCAGGCTGCGGTACTCGTAGACGGTCATGAGCGCCTCTTTCTGGCGGCGCAGCAGGCCCGACTCCGCGATGACCGATGGGATGGCGCCTTCGCTGGCAGAGGTCAGCGCCGAGAGGAACTGGGGCATGGACACCTTGTAGTGGCGCCGTTCCGTGACGAGCTCCACCAGGATGCTGCCGATGCTGAATATGGCGTAGGCGATGAGCAGGATCAGCAGGATGATGTCCGGGGCCAGCAGGCCCTGGGATATCACATGCAATATGTCGCTGAGGAACGTCTGGGTTTGTGATGTCTGCTCTGCAATGCCTTCCACGGTGCATGCCCTTTCGTCTTCGCGCGGGTTCGTTCAGAGTACAACATACCACCCCTGGCGAAATCCGATGAAAAGGCCGCACAATGACCAGAAACCCTCAACAGGTCTCCCACGGCCCGGAAGGTGAAGCGAGCTCCGCCAAGATTCCCACTCCGGCCCCAACGTCACGGGTCACCATTAATAAGTCACGGGTTGGCGCTAGTAAGTCAGCGAGCGGGCGCCAGGTGCGCAGCATCGGCCGGCTAGGTTAGCGCCGGCAAGCCGCCTAGAGGTTCCAGGGTGCCCCTAGTCGGCCCGCCTTTGCACCAAGCCGCCTCCGCACGGCGCAGCGTGCAAAACAAGGGCCGAATAGGGGTGCCCTGGAGCCTCTAGGCATAGAAGAGGAGGTCGTTGTAGGAGGGCACGGGCCAGTACTTCCGGGCCACCACTATCTCCAGGGCGTCCACCTCGGCCCGCAGGGCGTCCATGAGCGGGATGACCTCGGTGGCGTTACGGTCGGCGCATTCCTGCTGGTCGGCGATGGCGCGCACCCGGTGATGGGCCTCGTCCAGCTGCGTCAGCAGGTCGTGGATGCGGCGCATGCCGGCGGTCAGCTTGCCCAGCAGCTCCCGGTGCGGCCCCATGTCGGCCTGGTTGTCCACGCCTTCGATATGGAAGATGTTCTGGGCCACCTCGTCGGCGAAGCTGCTGATGGCGGGCAGGTACTGCTGGCGCACCATACGCTTCATGGTGCGGGCCTCGATGTTGATCAGCTTGTTGTATTTCTCGAGCTTCACCTCGTAGCGGCTGCGCACCTCGTTCTCGCTGAGGATCTCGAATTCCTCCAGAAGCGCCACCGACTTGGGCTGCAGCAGCGAGGGCATGGCCTCGGCCGTGGTGCGGTAGTTCGAAAGCCCGCGGCGCGCTGCCTCCTCTTCCCATTCCTTGGAATAGCCGTTGCCGTCGAAGATGATGCGCTGGTGGTCCTTCAGCAGCTCCTTCACGTGCTCGAGCGCCGCCTGCTCGAACTCCTCGCCGCTGCGGCCGTCCATGGAATCCGCGAAGTCCTTCAGGCTCTTGGCCACGGCGGTGTTCAGGATCATGTTGGTTTCGGAAAGGTTCTGCGAGCTGCCGGGCATGCGGAACTCGAACTTGTTGCCGGTGAAGGCGAAGGGCGACGTGCGGTTGCGGTCGGTGTTGTCCTTCAGGAAGTTCGGCAGCACCGACACGCCCAGGTCCATGGCCACCTTATGGGCGCTGATGTATTCCGATTCGTGGTCGTTCACCAGGGCATCCACGATGGCGGACAGCTCGTCGCCCAGGAAGATCGACACGATGGCCGGGGGCGCCTCGTCGGCTCCCAGCCGGTGGTCGTTGCCGGCCGAGGCCACGGACATGCGCAGGAGGTCCTGGTACTCGTCGACCGCCTCGATCACGCAGGCCAGAAACACCAGGAACCGCAGGTTCTCCATGGGGTTCTCGCCGGGCTCCAGCAGGTTCTTGCCGTTGGCGGAAAGCGACCAGTTGTCATGCTTGCCCGACCCATTGATGCCCGCGAAGGGCTTCTCGTGCTGCAGGCACACCAGGCCGTAGCGGCTTGCCAGCAGGCGCATCTTCTCCATGGTCAGCAGGTTGTGGTCGATGGCGCGGTTGGCGTTCTCGAATATGGGCGCCAGCTCGTGCTGGGCCGGGGCAACCTCGTTGTGCTTGGTCTTAGCGGGGATGCCCAGCTTCCACAGCTCGTCGTCGAGCTCCTTCATGAAGGCGCTCACCGTGGGGCGGATGGCGCCGAAGTAGTGGTCGTCGAGCTCCTGCCCCTTGCAGGGCGCATAGCCGAACAGGGTGCGGTTGGTCAGCATGAGGTCGAGCCGCTGGGTGTAGGTCTCTTCCGAAATGAGGAAGTACTCCTGCTCGCAGCCCACCGTGGACACGATGCGCTGCTTGGGCTCGCCGAACAGGGACAGCACGCGGTTGGCCTGCTCCTCGATGGCGGCCAGGCTGCGCAGAAGCGGCGTCTTCTCGTCCAGGGCCTCGCCGGTGTAGCTGCAGAAGGCCGTGGGGATGCACAGCACCTGGTCTTTGATGAAGGCATAGCTGGTGGGATCCCAGGCGGTGTAGCCGCGGGCCTCGAAGGTGGCGCGCAGGCCGCCGTTGGGGAACGACGAGGCGTCCGGCTCGCCCTGGATGAGCTCCTTGCCGCTGAAGCGCATGAGGGCGCGGCCGTCGGCGGTGGGGTCGATGAACCCGTCGTGCTTCTCGGAGGTGATGCCGGTGAGGGGCTGGAACCAGTGGGTGTAGTGGGTGGCGCCCTGCTCCATGGCCCATTCCTTCATGGAGTGGGCCACCACGTTGGCCACCTCGATATCCAGCGGCTCGCCGTTCTGGATGGTGCGCATGAGCGCCTTGTAGGTGACAGACGGCAGCCGCTCGGCCATCACGTGCTCGTTGAACACCATGGTGCCGTAGATGTCGGATACATCGGTGGGTGCGTCGGTGGTCATGGGGGGGGCTCCTTCGGTTCCTTCGGCCGGCCTCGGTTGTTCCGCATTCTCTGGTTGCCATGATACCAGCACCGCCGGATGGCAGCGCGCAGAAGGATTCGGCATCGGTGGCACCGGGAGGTTAGGGCGGCCCGCCATTTCGGGGCGCGATTGTCCCGTTTTCGCGGAAAAACCCTTTCTCCCCCATAGCAGCGCTTGTAAAACCCCAGGTCGCATGAATTATCTCGTGGCAAGATAACCTAATGGAGCCCCAAAATGGCCGCGTGTTGCCCACCCTCTCGCGCGATGACCCGCAAAGGCCGGGTGCAAAGGACGGCGGCTGTGCTATGGTGGGCTGTCGGACGATACGATTGCAGAAGGTTGCGACCATGGGCGCCATAGAACCGGGCATATACAAGAAGATCCTGGCCGTGCGGCAAGCCCGCTCGTTCGATGCAGGCGGCCTGCTCATGCGTTTCTACAGCTATATGACCAACATCGGCGTGGTCACCATGCTGACGCTCTCGGGCTATTCGTTCCTTATGGCGGGGCTGGTGGCATCCACCATCGCGCTGGCGGTGTTCCTGATATCGCCGCGCATCGCGAAGCTGATCGACCGCCGCGGCCAGAGCGCCGTGCTGCCGAAGGCGGCCTGCCTGCCGGTGGCGGGTACGGCGGCCATGCTGGCATGCGTAGCCGCCCATGCCCCGGTGGAGGTGCTGTTCCCCCTGGCGGTGCTCATGGGCAGCGCTCCGAGCCCCCAGGCCCTGGTGAGGGCGCGCTGGACCTATCTGCTGCGCACGGGGAAGCTGGGAGCCGGGAGCGGCGCGCCCTCGCTGCACGGGGTGTTCTCGTACGAGGCCGTGCTGGACGACATCGGCTTCATGGTGGCTCCGGCGCTGTCGATATTTCTGGCCTCCACCATCGCGCCGATCGCGGGCATGGCATTCGGCATCGGCGCCTTCGCCGTGGGGGCAGCGCTGGTGACGCTGTCGCGCTCGACCGAACCGGTGCCGGGATGGACGGCGGCCGGCGATGCGGACGGTGCCGATGCGCCGGTGGGGCTGGCCGCCGACGCTGCTGTGCTACCGGCCGAAGGGGAGGCTGCGGAGCAGGCGGTGCGCAGCAAGAGCATCTTCCGCACCTCGGCGGTGGTGCGCATCCTGTTCTGCCTGATGTTCTTCCTGGGGGCCTTCTTCGGCGCCCTGGACACCACCACTGTGTCGTTCGCCGAGGAGCTGGGCAATCCGAACATCGCCAGCATGGCGCTTATGATGCAGGCGGCCATGTCGGTGGTCATGGGCTTCGTCTTCGGCATGGTGAGGCTGCCGTTCCGGCAATCCACGCAGCTGGTGATAACGGCGGTGCTGTTCGGTTGCGCCTTCGCCTGCACCGCCTTCATCGACTCGGCACCCCTGCTGTTCCTTATAACGGTGCCGGCTTCGCTGTTCTATGCGCCGTTTCTGATCACCATAAACGCCACCTGCGAGGGGGCGGTGCCGGGAAGCCGCTTCACCGAGGCCATCACCTGGGTGAATGCGGGCATCACCTGCGGCATGACCTTGGGACCCACCATGGCGGGGGCGATTGTCGACGGGTGGGGCACCCTGGCCGCCTTCAAGGTGGGAGGCGCCGTGGTGGCGCTGACCGCCGTGACGGCGCTGGCCTTCAGCGGCACCCTGCGCCGCAACGTGCGCTAGGAGCCAGCGGGAGCAGGTGAGTCCGAAGTGCTTGCGGACAACCCGTATCACCTGCGGGGCGGACTCCAGGCGGCCGGATGCGCCCTTCGGGATTTACTTCGCCGAATCCTTACGGGTGCACCCGGCCGCCCTGAGCCCTGACCTTTGCTGGGATGATTCTTGGGAAGCATTGCTCGATTCTTGAATGCATCTTTTATTCTATCTATAATTAATGTAACTATTAAGTACAGAATTCAATGCATAAAGGAGAGGCTCTATGGCGACTACGGCACCTATCCTTCCCGTTATACGGCCTATAACCGACTTGCGCACGCATCTGAACGATGTATGCGGACAAGCCACAGATACCCAGGAGCCCATCGTGCTGACGAAGAACGGCGTGAGCGCCTATGTGCTCATGGATAGCCATGCCTATGACGCCATGCGCCGGGCCGACCGATACAATCTGGCGCTGCGCGAGGCCGAGATAGAGCAGCGCTACAACCCCGAGCCCCTGAGCGCCGAAGCGGCCGATGAGCGCATGGGCGAGATATTCCAGCTGTGGGGCATCGACTATGCTTGATCTGCTCTGGCGCCCGCGGGCGCAACTCGACCGGGAATCCATCGCCCTGTACCTGGGGGCCGAGCAAGGCCAGCCCCAAGCCGCCCTGCATGCCATGGAATCCATCGACCGGGCGATTCGGCATATACGCGAGTTCCCCGATAGCGGCGGCCGCTATGCCGCCGAGATGCTGAAGAACGAATACCGCACCATCCATGCGGGGAACTACACCGTGTTCTACCGCTACGATGAAGCGGCCGTGACCATCTGGCGCATCCTGCATCAGCGCCAAGATATCGGCATCCTCACCCTGGTGGATTTCTAGGCAGATAGCAGGTTGGCGCTAGTAAGCAGCCCAGGGTTTCTGCGGTGCGTGCCATGGGCGTGAAAAGAGCCCGTCATCGGCCTTCCGGCCATGGCGGGCTCTTCGAAATGCCGAAGCGGTGATTCTGGTGAGTGCAGGAGGACCGCCTTGCAATCTTGGATGCCGTTCTGACAAATAAAGAAGCCCAGGGTTTCTGTGGTGCCCGAGATTGCTGTGAAGGCGAGACCGCCGCGTACTTGGGTACGCAAGGTCTCGCCAGCGCAGCAAGATCGAGTGCCGCAGGAAGCCTGGGCGGACGAGCGGTTTCGGCGGCTGGCAAGTCGCCGAAACCCTTTAGCGCAGCGGTAATTCTGGCGAGTGCAAGAGGGCCGCCGCGGGGCCAAGTTGGCTTAGGCCAACGCAGCGCCCCGCACAAGGCCCTCCTATGCCGCCAGAATTAGCGCTTGCTGAACTGCGGACGCTTGCGGGCTTTCTTCAGGCCGTACTTCTTGCGCTCCACCATACGGGGGTCGCGCGTGAGGAAACCGGCCTTCTTCAGCTCGGGACGGTACTCGCCGGCCTCCAGCAGGGCGCGGGAGATGCCGTGGCGCAGAGCGCCGGCCTGACCGGAGATGCCGCCGCCATTGCAGCGGGCCAGCACGTCGAAATGACCTTCGGTGTCGGTTACCTTGAACGGGGCCTTAGCGTCTTCCACCAGAGCCTCGCGGCCGAAATACTCCAGGGCGTCGCGACCGTTCACCGTGACCTTGCCGGTGCCGGGCACCAGGCGCACGCGGGCGATGGCGTTCTTGCGACGGCCGGTGCCGTAATAGATTGCTTCGTTAGCCATGGGTTAGCCCTCCACTTCGATCTTGCGCGGCTGCTGTGCGGTATGGGGATGGTCGGGACCCGCATACACCTTCAGCTTCTTGGCCTGGGCGCGGCCCAGGGTGTTCTTGGGGATCATGCCCTTCACGGCATGCTCGATGACGCGCTCGGGATGCTTGCGCATGGCCTCCTCGAAGGACTCGCTCTTCAGGCCGCCCGGATGGCCGCTGTGGCGGTAGTAGCGCTTGTCGGCAGCCTTGTTGCCGGTCACGCGAATCTTGTCGGCGTTCACGATGATGACGAAATCGCCGGTATCCACATGGGGCGTGTACTGGGGCTTGTGCTTGCCGCGCAGGATGTTGGCCGCCTTGGCCGCCACACGGCCGAGAACCTGGTCCTCGGCATCGATGAGCAGCCACTCGCGCTCGACCTCACCCGGCTTTGCGTAATAGGTCTTCACTTTGCATTCCTCCATTTTCTGTGGGACGGCGGTTGAAGCGGCCGCCGTTGCCCTCCGCTTGCGCGGTGCGTGTTTTCAAAAGTGCAGCGGGGTTGCGGCCGGCTTCCTACACCGGCGGCGGGCCTCGGGCTGGACGACCTTCGGCTTCGCCTGCTCCCTGTGCTGCTTCACGGGGCTTTTGAAAGCAACTTTTGAAGTATAGTTCGGGAACTTCCCCGGCGTCAACGGGGATTTTTCCCGATGGCGCGCTTCTTTAGAGTATCTCCACTTCGCCCAGGCGCAGAAAAGCAACGGGGGCGGGGCGCCCGAGGGTCCCGCGGAGGAAGCGGTGCGGAGGCGGCCATCGGAACCAAGGCGCTTCGGTCGGAAGCGACTGCAGGAGATAGACCCGCTGCAAAGACTCAGATGCCCTGCAACTGCGGCAGCAGGCCGGCAGCTAGTGTTTGCGGGAATCCATCTTTGCCTGGATGGGCTGCTGCTTGCGGTGGGCGCTGTAGGCCACGGCGGCTGAAACCAGAGCCAGCAGGGCGAGGGCTGTGGCAGCGGTGGAGCCGTCGCCGGTCTGGGGCATGCCGGCGGTCAGGGCGCTTTCTGCGGGCGCTGCACCATCGCCGCCGCTGGCGCTGCCGTCGCCGGTGCCGTTGCCGCCGTTGTTGTCGCCGGAAGTACCGGGAGTTGCAGGCTCGTCGGGCTTATCGGGTTTGTCGGTGGGGTCCTCCATGGGCCCTTCGGGGTTCTCCGGCACGGGATCGATGGGCTCTTCAGAGTCATCGCCGCTGGAAGGCGGCGGCACTTCCTCCCACCGCGCCGTCACGGACACGGCATGGTCGGGCATGACGAAGGTGGTGGCCGCCCGGCGGCTGTCGGCGAACACCACGCCATCGGACGATACCCAATCCTTGAAGCGGTAGCCGTCACGCGTGCCCGCATCGATGCGCACCACATCGCCGGCCACATAGCTGCCGGCCCCGGTGGTATCGCCGTAGGCGCCCTTCACGGTAACGGTAAAGGTATGGGCCGAAACGTCCTGGAACACCGGCTTCACCGTAACCTGGCCTGCCGGCATGGTGAAGGCGCCGTTCTTGACCTGCAGATCGGCAGGCTCGGTCACCCAGCTTTTCAGGCGGAAGCCGGTCTTGGGATAGGCGGTCAGCGCCACCGTCTCGCCGGGCTTGGCGGCGGTGGCGGCGGCGCCCCCGACCGCGGCCTCGGCAGGTTTGGCCTCGCCGGCGGGGTCGTCTGCGGCCTGGATGACAAGCGGCCATTCGATCATGTCGGTGGGCCAACCGGCCCCGTCATAGCCGGTGGCTCCCACGGGGATGCGGATGGAAAGCTTGGGGCAGCCCGAGAAGACATCCTGGCCCAAAGCGGGCGCCGTCGCGCTGGCGAAGGCGAGCTCCGTCAGGTTGCTGCAGCCCGAGAACGCTTCCTTCCCGATGCGTGCGACGCTTGCGGGGATATCGAGCTTCACCAGGCCCGCACAGGCATCGAACGTGGCCTGCTCGATGGAGGTGAGGCCCGCGGGAAGCTGGGTCAGCGCCAAGGCGCTGCAGCCGCCGAACGCCTGAGCGCCGATGGAGGTCAGGCCGGCCGGAAGATGGGCCAGGGAAAGGTTGCGGCAACCGAGGAATGCCGACATGCCGATGGACGTCAACCCCTCCGGCAGGGTTATCTGGGCAAGCTCCCCGCAACCCGAGAATGCGGCCCGGCCGATGGAAGTCACCGTCGAAGGCAGCTCCACGGATTTCACAGGGCACGACATCGCCGGATCGTCGGTGTAGAACGCATAGGTGCCGACCGAGGTGACACCCTCGCCCACTATCACCTTCTGTATAAGGTTTATGCTCGAATACCAGGGTGCATCGGCAAGCGAGGTCGTCATAGCCCCCGTGCCGGTGATCGTAAGGGTGCCCGCATCGTCCAAGGCCCAATGGAGCGCATTGCCGGTGCCGAAATCGCCCTGGTCCACGATGCTGGCCTGGGCGGCGGCATCGCCCTCACGGGGATCGGACTGCTCGTCGCCGGTACCGAAGGCCAGGGGAATGCCGGAGAACGCGAGCGCGGTCGCCAAAGCGACCGCCATCAGCGCGGCTGAGATCGACTTCTTCATTTCTGTGCCCCTTTTATGCTGCATTCGATGCTGCGTTTCGCCGGCCCCCTCCGGAACCGGTAGACGCATTGTAGGGAATTCCGCTGGCATTTCCCCCGTCATCCCGGGAAAAACACGGCTTCACCACCTTACCGGGGCGCAAACGGCAGCTGCTCGACGCGCGCAAAAGGGCCCGGATGCTGCAGGAAACAGCATCCGGGCCCTCCATCGGCACCGCAGCAACGGGGCACCCGGACCGGGCAACCCCTGGCGGCGTTGCGATCAGGCAGCCTCCTTTCCGACAGGGGCAGCGGGCACCGCCGCGCCCGGGGCGGCCGGGGCCGAGGGGCGCCGGAACAGGCCCCATACGAGCAGCCCCAGCAGCACCAGGGCCACCAGCGTCCACAGGCTGAAGGCGCCCGTGACCAGCAGCGCCCCCAGCTGGAATATGATCAGCGCCAACGCGTAGGCCCAGGCGCATTCCCAGCCGATGGCGGCCCAGAACCACTTGTTGAAACCGCCCATCTCGCGCTTGATGGCGCCCATGGCTGCGAAGCAGGGGCAGCACAGCAGCTGGAAGGTCATGAAGCTGAAGGCCGCCACGGGGATGAGCGCCGCCGAACCGGTGGTGGCACCCAGGGACTGCAGGAACGCGGCCGACCAGGTTTCGCCGGCGCCGCCGAACAGCACGGCCATGGTGCCGATGACGTTCTCCTTGGCGATGAGCCCCGTGACCACCGAGCTGGCCGACTGCCAGTTGGCGAAGCCCAGCGGCGCGAAGATCCACGCGAAGGCGTTGCCGAAGTAGGCCAGGAACGAGTAATCCATGAGCTCCTCGCCGACCCACATGAACCGCCCCTCGTAGATGCCGTAGCCCGACAGGAACCACACGGCCACCGTGGCCAGCAGGATGATGGTGCCGGCCTTCTTGATGAACGCCCAGGCGCGGTCCCACATGGAGCGCAGCAGGTCCACGAAGCGCGGCAGGCGGTACTCGGGCAGTTCCATGATATAGGGCGTGGTCTCGCCCAGGAAGGGCTTGGTCTTCTTCAGTATGATGCCCGACATCACGATAGAGGCGATGCCCATGAAGTAAGCCAGAGGCGCCACCCACCACACGCCGCCGAACACCGCCGTGCTGATGAGCGCGATGATGGGCAGCTTGGCCGAACAGGGCATGAAGGTGGTGGTCATGACGGTGAGGTGCCGCGACGACTCCGACTCGATGGTGCGCGAGGCCATGATGCCCGGCACGCCGCAGCCGGTACCCACGATCATGGGGATGAAGGTCTTGCCCGACAGGCCGAAGCGCCGGAAGATGCGGTCCAGGATGAAGGTGACGCGGGCCATGTAGCCGCAACCCTCCAATATGGCCAACAGGAAGAACAGGATCATGATCTGCGGCACGAAGCCCAGCACGGCGCCCACGCCGGCGATGATGCCGTCCATGATGAGGTCATAGAGCCAGGGCACGCAATCGACGGCCTCCAGGGCCGGCCCCACCAGCGCGGGGATGCCGGGAATCCACAGGCCGTACTGCTGGGGCTCGCCGGGGTCGGGCACGGCCAGCCCCTGGGGCACCGCCTCGCCCGTCTCGTCGTCGAGGGCCTCGCCGTCGAAGCTGTACGCCACGGCCTCGGCAGCGCCGCTGCGGCCCTCGGCCTCGATCTGCTCGTTGCGCTCGTCTGCCATGGCCTGGGCCAGGGCCTCGTTTTCCTCGCCTGCGTATACGAAGTAGTCGGTCTCGAAGGTCTCTTCCTCGTCGACCACGCTGTATTCCGCCACGATGTGCCGGGCGGCCGCTTGGGCCTCGAAGTCGGCCAGGGCCCGCTGGGCTGCCGGCGACTCGGGATCGGGCTCCTCGTCGCCCAGGGCGTATTCCGCCTCTTCGGGGGGTTCGGCCAGGAAGTTCACGGCCACGCTATCCACCAGCTCCTGGTCGACGCCGTCCTCGGCCGCCGCCTCCAGGTAGGTGGCGGCGAGCGTCTGGGCCTCCTCGTAGGGCCCGGCCGCCTCGTCGTAGCGGGCCTGGGCACCGGCGTCGGGGTCGACGATGGCGATGGGGTCGAGGTACCAGCCGTCGCCGAACACGCCGTCGTTGGCCCAGTCGGTGGCATAGGTGCCCACGGTGGATATGGCTATATAGTAGATGGCCACGATGATCAGCGCGAAGATGGGCAGGGCCAACACGCGGTTCAGCACCACCTTGTCGATGCGCTCGGTGTTCACGGCGCGGTTCACCTGCTTCTGCGATTCGCGCCCCAGCATGGCCTCGATGGCGTTGTAGCGCTCGTTGGTGATGACGGCGTCGGCCTTGTCGCCGAAGCGCGCTTCCACCGCCCGCTCGTGGTCGGCCAGGTCGGGCATGTTGCCCAGCTGCCCGATCACCCGGGCGTCGCGCTCCAGGTACTTGATGGCGTAGAAGCGACGCATCTCGGGCTTGATGCCAGCGGGCAGGTCGTCCTGCAGATGCTCGATCAGCGATTCCATCTCCTCGCTGAAACGCACCGGATCGGGCGCCTGCGGGTGCTCGGCCGCCTTCTTGCAGGTTTCCAGCAGCTCGTCGATGCCGTCGCCGTGCAGGGCCGATATCTCCACCACGGGGACGCCCAAGGTCTCCGAGATCAGCTTCGAGTCTATCTTCACCTCGCGCTTGCGGATGATATCCATCTGGTTCAGGGCGATGACCACCGGCACCCCGAATTCCATCAGCTGGGTGGTCAGGTACAGGTTGCGCTCGATGTTGGTGGCGTCCACGATGTCGATGATCACATCGGCCTCGCCGCCGGCCAGGTAGTCGCGGGCCACTATCTCCTCGTTGGAATAGGGCGAAAGCGAATAGATACCCGGAAGGTCCACCACTTCGATGGAGTGGTCGCCCTTGCAGGTGCCGGTCTTGCGCTCTACGGTCACGCCGGGCCAGTTGCCCGTGAACTGGCGGTTGCCCGTCAGCTGGTTGAACAGGGTTGTCTTGCCGGAATTGGGGTTTCCGACCAATGCGAATGTTGCGCTCATGCTAGGCCGGCTCCACTTCTATGTTGGCGGCATCGGCGCGGCGCAACGACAGATGGTATCCGCGGACGGTCACATCGATGGGGTCGCCCAGGGGCGCCGCCTTATCAACCGTTATGAAGGTTCCCTTGGTAATGCCCATGTCCATGATGCGGCGCCGGATCTCGCCCCCATCGTGGAGCTTCACCACGCGGCACGAACCCCCTACCGCGACATCGTTCAGTGTCATGCTTTCATCCTCCTTCTTGCCCGGGTGTTCCCTCCGCAACGCGAAAAGGAACCTATGTCTAACTTTATGTTAGGCATAGGTAACTATCGTGTCAATGTTAGCTTTGGTGAATTTTCGGAAGAATCCGCGCGGCTGCGAACCCTCAGCGGCTCCGATGCCCCTTGCGACCCTGGGGGCGTCCGGGGCCTTTGCGGCCCTTGGAACCCGCGGCCTTCGCGGCCCGCGGGCGCACCAGGCACTGCGGACCGTAGCCGATGAGATCCTCGCGGCCCGCTTCGCGCAGGGCCTCCAGCACCAGGTCGCGGTTCTTCGGGTCGCGGTATTGGATCAGCGCCCGCTGGAGCGCCTTCTCGCGGGGGCTTTTGGCCGTGTAGATGGGCTGCATGGTACGGGGGTCCACCCCGGTGAAGTACATGCAGGTGGAGACCGTGGAGGGCGTGGGGTAGAAATCCTGCACCTGCTCGGGGTTGAAGCCCAGGTCGCGGCAATACTCGGCCAGCTGCACCGCCTCGGCCAGGGTGCTGCCGGGATGCGACGACATAAGGTAGGGCACCAGGTACTGCTCCTTGCCCGCCGCTTCGGTGGCTTGGCGGAAGCGCGCGGCGAAGGCCTCGTACACCTGGTGGGGCGGCTTGCCCATGGCCTCCAGCACCGGGGCGGCCACATGCTCCGGCGCCACCCGCAGCTGGCCGCTCACATGGTGGGCCGCCAGCTCGTCGATGAAGGCGGGGTCGGGGTCGTACAGCGCGTAGTCGAAGCGGATGCCGCTGCGCACGAACACCTTCTTCACGCCGGGAAGCTCCCGCAGCTCCCGCAGCAGCGCCAGGTAGTCGCCGTGGTCCACCGCCAGCTGGCTGCAAGGCCGGGGCGACAGGCAGCGCTTGCCGGGGCAGGCTCCCCGCTGGCGCTGGGCATCGCAGGCGGGGGCGCGGAAATTGGCCGTGGGACCGCCCACATCGTGGATGTAGCCCTTGAAGGCCGGGTCGTCCGTCATGGCCCGGGCCTCGGCCACCACCGATGCGCGGCTGCGCGCCTGCACGATGCGCCCCTGATGGAAGTTCAGGGCGCAGAAGGAGCAATCGCCCAGGCAACCGCGGTTGTGGGTCAGCGAGAACCGCACCTCGGCCAGGGCGGGCACGCCACCGGCTTCATCGTAGGAGGGATGCCAGGCGCGCTCGTAGGGCAGCTCGTACACGGCGTCGAACTCTTCGGTGGTCAGGGGCTCGGCCGGCGGATTCTGAACCACGAACACGCCGTGGGGGTATTCCTCCACCAGGGTGCGCCCCAGGTAGGGGTTGAGGTTCTCGCACTGCACGGCGAAGCTGCGGGCGTAGGCCAAAGGGTCGGCCTGCATCTCCTGGAAGGAGGGCAGCATAAGGGGCTCGAAGGCGGCATGGGTGCTGCGGGTGCGGTAGGCGGTGCCCGGTATATAGGTGAGGTCGCCCACGGCCAGCCCCGCCGCCAGGCCGTCGGCGATGGCCACGATGGATTTCTCCCCCATGCCGTAGCTGACCATATCGGCGCCGGAATCCAGCAGGATCGAGCGCTTCAGCTTATCCGCCCAGTAATCGTAGTGGGCCAGGCGCCGCAGGCTGGCCTCGACACCCCCCAATATGATGGGCGCATCCTTGAAGGTGCGCCGGATGAGGTTGCCGTACACGATGCAGGCGCGGTCGGGCCGCAAGCCCGCCCGGCCGCCGGGGGAATAGGCGTCGCTGCGCCGGCGCTTCCGGTTCACGGTGAAATGGTTCACCATGGAATCCATGTTGCCCGCCGACACCAGAAAGCCCAGCCGCGGCCGGCCCAGAACGGCGATACTGGCATCGTCGCGCCAATCGGGCTGGGCGATCACCCCCACCCGGTAGCCAGCGGCTTCGAGCACCCGCGTGATGATGGCGGTGCCGAAGGAGGGATGGTCCACGTAGGCATCGCCGCTCACGTAGGCGAAGTCCACGGCATCCCAGCCGCGCTGGGCCATCTCGTCGCGATTTGTGGGTAGGAAAGCCATGGCCCTATTGTAGCGGGTACGAGCAGGGGCGGGGGGTATGCCATTCATAGGCGGCCCCTGCCCCCGGCGCCCCAGCGTGGGCACATGACGTGCCCGCGTTCACAGGCCGACCTCGCTCACCCGCCTTGCGGCGGCGCAATAAGAAGAGCGACGCCATTTTAGGGCGCCATTGCACCTTCTTCCGGGTTCGGGCGCAAAAATCGAAAAATGCGACCTGGGGAAACACTGCCGCCGATACTCCGCAGCGGAGAAAAAGGGTGCAATGACGGCCATAAATGGCGTCGCTTCCGAGCGCACGGCAGAGCGTCGGGCCCGAGCGCCCGGCAAGGCGCCGGGCCCGATGGTATGGCAGGGCGCCGGGCCCGATGGCGCAACAGGGTTCCGGGCCCGGGCGCATCGCCCCAGAGGGCGCAGGTTACTTGTTCAGGTCGTTCAGCCAGTCGATCAGGGGGCAGCAGGCGCGCACCGTGTCCTCGGTCACATCGGGATAGTTCTTGGCCGCAGCCTTCGCGATGGACTTGATCATGGTATCGGACATGGTGGTCTTCCAGTCGGCCACGTCGAAGGCAGCCACGACGGTCTCGCGGTCGGCGCCCATGGATTCAGCGCAGGCATCGATGGCCGCGGCTTCGTTGGCTTCGTCGGACATGTAGTCCGTTGCAGCCTTGAGGTCCTCGATGAAGGCCTTGATGGAGGCCTCCTTCTGCTCGTAGATATCCTTGGTGGTTATATAACAGGCCACATCGTAGGAATCGGTATCGGCGTTGGACCCCACGCGGTAGGCGCCGGCCACGCTGGCCACAGCGGTGTCGGGATAGGGCTGGCTGGCTGCCATCATATCGATGTCATCGCCGGTAGCAAGCACGGTGGGCAGCGTGTTCGCCTTCACGTCCACCAGGGTCACGGTGCCCTCGCCCTCCTCGCCGAACTCGTTCAGCGACACGTCCATCTTCTTCAGCCACGAGCGCAGGGCGCTCTCGGTGGTGGCACCCTGCTGCACGCCGATGCGCACGGGATGGCCCAGGGCGACGGCAGCAGCCTCGAAGCTGGCCTTCACATCGGCCTCGTTCTTCGCCGCCTTATCGTAGGCCGTGATGGCAGCTTCGCCGGTCATGGCCGGACCGGCCACGATGACCTGCGAGTTCGTATTGCAGTTGGTACCGCACAGCACCACGATGTCCTCGCCGTACTCGCCGATGGCGTTGGCCACCGGGCCCTGGCCCGTGGCGGCGATGTCGGCGGAACCGGCCAGCAGGGCCTCGACCGATTGCTGGCCCGAGCCGCTGACGGGCAGCAGCTCCACCGGCACGGGGCCGTCGGCGAAGATGCCCTCGGCATCGGCGGTGATGATGGTCTCGTAGCCCGCCTTGTTCAGGTAGGCCAGCGAGATAGGCTGCAGGTCCTGCGATGCGGCGCTGGCGGAAGCCTGCGGCGAAGCCGACGATGCGCTGCCGGACGCCGCCCCGTTCGACGAGCAGCCCGCAACCAGCAGGGCGGCCAGCACGCCGGCGGCGGCCAGGGCCAAAAGGTGCTTCTTCTTCGATTTCATCTTCTTCCCTCTTCCTTTCCTATCCGTTTCCTCGTCCCACCGCGCCCTTCGCGCGGAAGATACCTTCATGCCGTGTGCCGGGGGGTGCCGGGGGTCGGGTACTTTGACACATTTTTCTCAAAATG
>CANOBU010000017.1 GCA_947564425.1 uncultured Eggerthellaceae bacterium | reverse complement strand
AGGGCCAGCAGGCGCCCCCGGGCGCCGTCGGCCGCGGCTATGAGGCTGCGCACATCGTCCTCGTAGGCGGCGTACTTCTTCTTGCCCACGGTGAAATTGCCCACCATCGAGCACAGGGCCGCCGCCAGGGCGCCGCAGAAGGCGGCGGCACCGCCCCCTCCCGGCACGCTCTGCTTCGCCGCAAGCGCGCCGGCGAAATCGGAGCAGCTCATATCCAGAATAGATTCGGCCACAGGAACATCCCTTCTTCGAAGGGTTCATTCTACACGATGGAATCCCCGCAGCCCGGGCGCCGGCGCCCGGCGGCCCGCTGCCCGGGAGCGGCGGCCGGCAACCTCAGCCGTTCTTCACCACGATACGCACCATAAGGTCGATGGCAGCCTCGATCGCATCGGAACAGCGCTCGATGGTGCTGTAGATGGCCGTCCACTTTATCACCCGCAGGGTATTCACCTCGTCGGCGAACAGGTCGTGGATGGCATACAGGTACAGGCGGTCTATCTCGTTTTCTATCTCGTCGACGCGCACGGCGTACTTCCGCAGCTTCTTCGGCTTGCGGAAATCGCGGAACAGGGGCATGGCATCGCACAGGATGGCGCATTCCTCGCGGATCAGCCGGCACATCTTCACGGAGTCGGGCTCGATGCGCTTCACGTTGTACATGAACAGGTGCTTGATGCACTTCTCGAGCTCGTCGGTTATCTGGTCGAGGGCCACCACCAGCTCCACCACATCCTCGCGCTCGATGGGCGGCAGGAAATCCTCATCGGCGGCCTTCAGGGCCGCCCGCACCAGCTCGTCGCAGCATCCCTCGATGCCGTGCGCCTCGGCGAGGCGCCCCTCCACGGCCGCTGCCGTCTGGAACCCCTCCACCACCTGCAGCAGCAGGTCGGCTTCCTGCACCGAGTACCTCACCATGGCCTCGAAGCATTGGAAATAGTCGAAACTGCGGCCCACCATCAGCTCGTCCAGCACACCCTTCATCCCGCTTTCGCCCATAAGCCGCCCTTCCCTCAGGTTATCCCTGCCATTATGGAAGAAAGCCCTGCTATACCGAACGAGAATCTCATTATGGAGAAAAACGGTTACTGTTCGTTTTCGGGCCTTCGATGGTCACTATCGCAACTTTTTAGAGTGATTTCGATTGGAAATAACCCATGGAAGGAGGTTCGAAGCGACAGCCCGAAGCATAACCCCAGGTGACGATTTTCGCTGAAGCCAAAACAGGTGCGCCTTGCAAGCGATTCGCTCTAAAAAGTCGCGATAGTGACCATCGGAGGCCGCGATTCCGGAAGCAGAGCATATCCGAGGGAAAGAAGAGGGCGGATACCGATGGCGGCAAGGACGGCAAGGGTGGCGGAAGCGGCAAGGGCCACAGCGGGTGGCCAAGGGGCGGTTACCTGACGCTTTCGCCCATTCCCCTCTGATATGATAGGATTCGCAGCCGCCCGCCGGGGGCGGCCCCGGGAGATTGGATGCCGCCATGGCTAAGCGCATCATCAAGATAGCAGGGGTGGTCATCGCCATCCTGGCAGCAGCCCTGCTGGCCTATTTCATATACCTGATGGCCTCGTACTACCGGCTGGACGACTCGCTCCCGCTGGAGGCGCAGCACAACGAGGCGACCGCCTCGCTCGAGCGCACCTACCGTCCGGGCGACCGCCTGACGGCCGTCACCGCCAATCTGGGCTTCGGCGCCTACCTGCCCGATTTCGATTTCTTCATGGACGGCGGCACCGGCTCGGTGGCCGCCAGCGCCGAGAGCGCTGCTGCGAGCATCGAGGGGTCGGCCGCGGCCATAAAGAAGCTGCGGCCCGATTTCATCCTGTTCCAAGAGGTCGACGTCGATGCCGACCGCAGCCACCACGTGGACGAGCTCGCCCTGCTGCAGCAGCAGTTCCCCTCCTATGCCAGCGTGTTCGCCCAGAACTACGACTCGCCCTTCCTGGCCTGGCCGCCCACGGCGCCCCACGGCGCCTCGAAGGCGGGTATGGCCACGTTCTCGCAGTTCACCGTGGCCGACGCCTTGCGCCGCAGCCTGCCCATATCGGACTCGCTCAGCAAGTTCCTGGACCTGGACCGCTGCTACAGCATCGTGCGCTTCGATGCCCCCGAGGGGCGCCAGCTGGTGGTTATGAACGTGCATCTGTCGGCCTACGGCGCTGACGAATCGATCATGGAGGCCCAGCGCTCCATGCTGTACGAGGATATGCAGCGGGAATACGCAGCGGGCAACTACGTGGTCGTGGGCGGCGACTTCAACCACGACATGCTGGGCGGCTCCAGCGCGTACTTCGGCAACGCCGTGCAGGAGGAGGCCAGTTGGGCCAAATCGTTCGACTTCGCCGGCATACCCGCGGGCTTCCGGGCACCCATGCATGAGGCCTACGAGGCCGGCACCTTCGACTCGGCAGCCACCTGCCGCGATGCCGGGCGCCCCTACGACGGTACCAACGACCGGTGGGTCATGGACACCTTCCTGTGCTCCGACAACGTGCAGGTGGAATCATGCGAGACCCTCGACCTGGACTTCGCCTACTCGGACCATAACCCCGTGGTGCTCATCTTCAGCCTGTCCTAGGGCCGTATTCGTGGCCGGCGCCCGGGTCGGGGAGTCGATGCCGGAACCTAGGCCTGCAGGCTCTCGCCGGACAGGGCCGCCTGGGTAGAACCCCGGTTGCCGCCGTCCCAGTCGGGCGGCTGGGGGGCGCTGCTGTCGCTGTCTCCGGAGGGAGGCTGCGGCGGCTCGGCGCCATCGAAGCCCTCCGGGAGCTCGGGAGCCCCCTCGCCGGCGCCATCGGGCGGTTGCGGTGCGCCTTCGGAACGCCCGTCCTTGCCGCGGCCGCCATCGAAACCCTGGGGCGGCGTGCTGCCATCGGAGGGCGCGCCGCCTTCGCGGCCGGGAACGCCGTTCATGCCGCCCATGCCGCCGGGACCGCCGCCCATGCCCGGAGAGGTCTCGGCCACGGTGCCCTGCACGCTCGAAGAGCCGCTGGCCAGCGTGAAGGAAGCGCCCACAGCCAGCTCGGGACTCGACACCACTGCCGTCTGGTAGGCGTTGGCCGGGGTGAACTCGGCCAGCACCGTGCCGTCGGCTGCGGACAGCGTGACGGGCTGTCCCGCCGCGCCCTGGAAGTCCACCAGGGCCGAACCCTGGATGCCGCCGGTGAACCCGCAGGCCATGCCCGCCGGCCCCACGGCCAGCACGGTGCCTCCGTTCACCGTTGCCTGCCCTTCGTAATCAAGGGCGCCATCGGCTGCGGAGGCAGGCCCGGATACCAGCACCGTGCCGCCGTTCACCTCGAGCGACCCGTTGGAATCGATGCCGTCGCCCCCCGCATACACGGTAAGCTCACCGCCGTTCACCTGTATCAGGCATTCGCGCCCGCTGGTGTTCTCGGAGGCCGAGGCATTCACGGCGTCATCGCTGGCCGTGATGGTGCTGTTGCCCCCGTTCAGGTATATCTCGCGGGCCTCGTAGCCCTCCTCGCAGCCCGTCACCACCAGCGTGCCGCCGTCTATGGCGATGAAGCCCCGGTCGGCCTCCTCCTGGTTCGAGGACTTCACGGCATCGTTGCCGGCCTGGATGGTGAAGACGCCGTCGCGGATCTTCACGCAATCCTTCCCATGCAGGCCGTTCTTCGTGGCGGATACCTCGTAGGTTCCCCCGGTTATCACCAGGTCGTCCTTCGAGGCGATGCCGTGGCAATCCGCAGCCTCGGCCCACACGGCCAGGGCGCCGCCGCCATTGAAGGTGATGTCGGCCTTCGAGTACACGGCCCCGTTCAGGGCATCGCCGGCCTCGTTGTCGGCCTGGCCGCCGGCTATGCTGTTCTGCGAGCCCTCGGCCAAGGTGACGAACACCTTGTCGGCCTCCTCCACGTACAGGGCAGGCCGGTCATCGGCGGACAGCATGGCGCCGTCGAGTACCAGCTGGGCCTTCTCCTGGTCGCCCAGGGACACCTTCACCTGCACGCCGTCGCCCTCGCCCCGCAGCAGGTAGGTGCCCTCCTGCTGCACGGTGAACAGTCCCTCGGCGGCGTCGTAGGAGGCGCCGGACCCACTCACCGCACCGGCGGCCAGGTCGAGCACCGTGGCCGATGCTTCGTCATAGGAGGCATCGAGGTCCCGGTCGGTGTATTCGAAATCCATAGCCGCAGCCTGCTCGGCAGCCTGGGATGACCCCTGTCCGTCCGCAGCCCCCGATGCCGCCGGTGCGTTGCAGCCTACGGCCCCCAGGGCCAGCAACCCCGCCAGGGCCGCCGCCGCGAGTCTGCGGCCGACCTTCGGGGCAGCCGCCTTCCCGTACCTTGTTCCTTGATCCATGGAAACCTTCCTTTCCATCGTCGGCTACAGCGTATCCCGCGCGGCGGGGGCGCAGCCCAGGGTTATCTTCAGATTGCCGTTCAGGCAGCGCAGCTCGTCTATGAGCGCCTTCGCCTGGCCGTCATCGCGCAGGCGCAGGGCGTACTGCAGCTGGAAGAGGCTGCCCATGTTGGCGGTGGACACCTCCGTGAGCTCCCATTCCTCGGCATAGCGCCCCAAGGCGTCATCGAACACGCCGTCGTACTCGAGGTCCTCGGGGATGGTCACCTTCAGCACCTTGGCCGCGCCCCGGGGGCGTCCGAAGGGGCTCAGGGCATAGAAGATGTTCATGGCGGCCACCACGGCCGTGAACACGGCGGCCAGCAGCAGGTAGCCCATGCCGGTGGCCAGACCCACGGCCATGGCCAGGAAAACGCTGCCGATATCCTTGGCAGAACCGGGGATCGACCGGAAACGCACCAGGTTGAACACGCCCATCACGGCGATGCCCGCCCCCAGATTGCCGTTCACCAGCGTTATGACCATCTGCACGATGAGCGGCAGCAGGGCCAGGGTTACCACGAAGTTCTTCGAATAGTCGTGGCGGAACATGTACACCGCTGCGCAGATGGCCCCCAGCACGATGGAGGCCGCGCAGCACAGCAGGAAGCTGCCGGACGACACGGCGGACACCAGCGACTCGCTGGTCCCGTAAACGGATGTGAACGCGGAATCAAGCACAGCGCTCCCCCCTTCCCCCGGCCATGCGTCCCTGCATCAGCCGGTGGGCCCGGCCGTATTTCGAGAACGATTGCGGATACAGCTTCTCCTGCGAGAGCACCCGGGCGAAGACGGTATCCAGGGGCCCGCGGTTCTTCACCTCCATCAGCTGGGCGCCGCTGCCCAGCACGGGAAACCAGCCGGCATCGGCTTGGCGCATATCCAGCGCCCGGATGCCCTCGTCGAAGGTCACGCGCAGCTGTCCGCGGCGGGCATCGGCGTCCTCCGCCGGCTCCAGGGCCGTGCGCTCGCAGGCGATAGCGGCAGATGGCGCCAGCGGCCCGCGGCGCTCCATCAGGGCGCCGATCTCGCGTGCTATCTGGGTGCTGCGCGCCGGCGATTGGCCCAAGGGGTCTGCGAAGGCAGCCCAGCAGGCAAGGCTGCGGACCTCTTCCCAAGGCATGCCGCCGAGGAAGGCCCGGGCTGCCTGGAGCGGCAGGGCCATGCGCCGCTTGTACACCACGCCGGCGTATTTCTTCTTCATCTCCAGGAACACCGGCAGCGCCCGATCCGCGGCTGCCAAGGGGCGCCGGCCGCCGGGAATGCCGAATGCCCGCAGCATCCGCGCCCCCTCGGAGGCACCGTAGGCGCGCAGGCGCAGCTTCTCCTTATAAAGGGGTTTTTCGAGCGAGCGCTCGATAAGGCTGCGGTGGTCGGTGTCGAAATACAGGCTGGTGACCGTCGCGGTGCCGTAGGCATCGATGCGGTGGCTGCAGGCCAGGGCCTCCATCACCCCCTCGCGCTGGGAGCGGTCGAGCACGTATTTCTTCTCGAGCCGCTCGAAAACACCCTGTCCGGTTCCCATAACATATCCTTCCGTCCGGGGCCGGTCTGCAGGCGACTTTACGGGAGGCGCCTTAAAGTATCCTGAAACAACTCGGTTGCAGCGGCCGGTTTTTCAGGCAGATTTCAGCGGAGCCGGTACAATAGCGGAAGGATTGCGGACGAAAGGCATAGCGTGCAGCTGCTCATCGCGGAAGACGACAAGAACCTCGCCTCGGCCCTGTGCCAGATACTGAACGAGAACGGCTACGAGACCGATGTGGTGCACCGGGGCGACGAGGCCCTCGACTGGGCCTGCGCGGCCCCTTACGACGCCATCGTGCTGGATGTGATGCTGCCGGGCATGGAGGGCTTCGAGGTGGCCCGCGAGCTGCGCCGGCGCGGGGTATCCATCCCCGTGCTACTGCTGACGGCCCGCGATTCCATCTCGGACAAGATCTGCGGCCTGGATGCCGGGGCCGACGACTACATGACCAAGCCGTTCTCGCCGGCGGAGCTCATGGCGCACCTGCGGGCCCTCACCCGCCGCCGGGGCGATGTGGTGTTCGAGCGGCTGTCCGTGGGCGACCTCACCCTGGACCTGGACAGCCGCGAGCTTTCCTGCCGCAGCAAGAGCATAGGGCTCTCGGCCAAGGAATTCGACATGATGCAGATGCTCATGGAGAACCGCGGCCGCACGCTGTCGAAGGACCAGCTGCTCGACGGCGTGTGGGGCCCGGCGGCGGCAGGCAGCGACAACAACGTCGAGGCCTATATCTCGTTTCTGCGCAAGAAGCTGGCCCACCTGGGCTCGACCTGCGTGCTGGAGACCATCCGCAAGGCGGGCTACCGCTTGGTGGAAGGCGAGGGGCGATGAGCTCCGAAGCCGCCATGCTGAAGGGGCTGCGGCGCAAGTTTGTCCTGCTCATCGTGGGTATCGCCGCCTTGGTAGTGGCCGCATCGTTCTCCGCCGTGTGCTACGTCGACCATCGCCAGGCCGAAGACGATGTGTACGGCCTGCTGCAACAGACCATCCAAGAGGCAGAGCGGCCCTTGCGCGGCCTGGGATACGACGTCCAGCGCGAAGGGGAGGACCCCGGCGTCGATGGCCAGCAGGATGCCCGGCCCGAGGCGCCCCGGATCGGAGGCCGGGCCGGCGGTGCATCCTCGCTGCCGGTTGCCGCCTACTATGTGGAGAGCTCCGGGCTCATCGCCTTCGCGCTGCCCCTCTCGTCCGCCGAGATCGGCGACGATGTGCTGCAGAGCGCCCTGGAGGCCGTCGACGGCACAGCCCTGATGCAGGACGGCTCGCCCTGCCAGGGAAAGCTGTCCGACCTGGGCCTGTACTATGCCGCCCAACCGCTGCCCTTCGGATTCGCCATAGCCTTCGCCGATAGCTCCTCGGTTTCGTGGCAGCCGCTGGCGGGCATCCTGGCCATCGTGGGCATCCTGGTGGTGCTGGCGGTGCTCGGCATCGCCATCCTGTTCTCGCGCTGGGCCCTGCGCCCCGTGCAGCAGGCCTGGGACCGCCAGCAGCGCTTCATCGCCGACGCCTCCCACGAGCTGAAGACCCCCCTTACCGTCATACTCGCCAATACCTCGATCCTGGAGGCACACCCGGAATCGACCGTGGCCGACCAGCGCCAATGGATAGCGAGCACCCAGACGGAGGCGCGCCGCATGCAGGGCCTGGTCGGGGAGCTGCTGCAGCTGGCCCGCTTCGACCAGTCCGTCGAAGCGCCCCGGGAACAAGTGGACCTCTCGGACCTCGCAGAGCGCGAGGCCCTGGCCTTCGAGCCGGTGGCCTTCGAGCGCCAGCTGTCCCTGGACGTGGATATCCAGCCCGGCCTGGTGCTGAGCGCCAACCGCGAGCAGCTGGAGCGCCTGTGCGCCATACTGCTGGACAACGCCTGCAAGCACGGCGCGCCCGGCACCGCCATCGCCGTGCGCCTGGCCCGCGAGGGCACCTGGGCGCGCCTGTCCGTGCTGAACCGGGGGCCCGCCATCCCCGCAGAGGACCTGCCCCGCATATTCGACCGCTTCTACCAGGCCGACCGCTCCCGATCCGAGCAGAGCGGCGGCTTCGGGCTGGGGCTGTCCATAGCCCGCGAGATAATGCAGGGCATGGGCGGCGACCTGACAGCCACGAGCTCGGAGGCGGAAGGCACCGAATTCACCGCGCGCATCCCCTTGGGCGGCAGCCATCGCAAGGGCAGCCGGGCGCGGGAATAGGAAAACCGGCCTATCCGCACCCGGGGCCTGGTATCATTGGTTGCCGTAGGGCAGCCGACGAGGTTACGGGGAGCGATGGCACGGGAGCAGTTCAAATCGCGTTTGGGATTCATCCTGATCAGCGCCGGATGCGCTGTGGGATTGGGCAATGTCTGGCGCTTCCCCTATATAGTGGGGCAATACGGCGGCGCAGCCTTCGTGCTGCTGTACCTGCTGTTCCTGGTGGCGCTGGGAATACCCATCATGGTGATGGAATTCGCCGTGGGCCGCGGCTCGAAGAGGTCCATCGCCCGGGCCTTCGATATCCTGGAGCCGCCCGGCTCGAAGTGGCATATGTTCAAATGGTTCGGCATCACGGGCCTGTACCTGCTGATGATGTTCTACACCACCGTGGCCGGATGGATGCTCGCCTACATCCCCAAGATGGCTTCGGTCGATTTCGGCGGGGGCGGCAGCGCCATGACCGCGCTGTTCAACGATATGCTGGCCAGCCCGGCGGAGCTCGTGTTCTGGATGGTCGCCGCCTGCCTCATCTCGCTGCTGGTGTGCTCCCTGGGCCTGCAGAAGGGCGTCGAGCGCATAACGAAGGTGCTCATGGTGGGCCTTCTGGCCCTCATCGCCGTGCTGGTGGTGCGCGCAGTCACGCTGCCGGGATCCCTGGAGGGCATAGCCTTCTACCTGCTGCCCGATTTCGGCAAGCTGTGCGGCAGCCCGGCCCAGTTCGGCGAGGCGGTGTATGCCGCCTTGGGCCAGGCGTTCTTCACGCTGTCCATCGGCATCGGGTCGATGGAGATCTTCGGCAGCTACATCGATAAGAAGTACTCCCTTACCGGCGAGGCCGTGCGCATCGCCGGCCTGGATACCCTGGTGGCTGTGGCCACGGGCTTCATCATCTTCCCGGCCTGCTTCGCCTTCGGCGTATCGCCCGACTCGGGCCCGGGCCTGGTGTTCATCACGCTGCCGGCGGTGTTCGAGCAGATGTGGATGGGGCACCTGTGGGCCGTGCTGTTCTTCGTGTTCATGAGCTTCGCCGCCATATCAACCGTCATTGCCGTGTTCGAGGGCATCCTGAGCTTCTGGATGGACCAATGGGGCATGAGCCGCAGGAGGGCGGTCGCCATCAACGTGGTGCTGATCCCCCTGCTGTCGCTGCCCTGCGCCCTGGGATTCAACCTGTGGTCCGGCGTGGAGCTTCCCGGCATCGGCAACATACAGGCCATCGAGGATTTCCTGGTATCGAACAACTTCCTGGTGATAGGATCGCTGGTGTTCGTGCTGTTCTGCGTGAGCCGCCGGGGCTGGGGCTGGAAAAACTTCCTGGCCGAGGCCGACGAGGGGCAGGGCATGGCCTTCCCGGCCAGCCTGCGCCAATGGATGCGCTTCGGCGTGCCGGCGCTGATCCTGGTGATCTTCGTCATGGGCTGGCTTCCCCTGCTGCAAACCTGGATCGGCGGCTAGGGGCGGCGCGCGCCGGCCTCTTGCGGTATCATCTGCCAAGGGACGAGAGGCAGGGCTATGAGCATCATCAATTCCACGTTGAGCGCCCTTACCACCGATAAGAAGCGGGAGGCGCTTCTCAGGCGCATCGACGCCAGCAAGGACGCGTTCCTGCGACATGGCATAAGCCCCTTCGACAAGCTGCAGGTCGAACCCGAGGTAGCCGAATCGTGGATAGCCTCGCAGCAGGCCGGCGTGAACCCGTACTCGCTGGACAACATGGACATCGTCGGTAACGATGAGCTGTCGCGGCAGCAGAACGCCAACCGCGATCTTCTGGACATACTGCAGAGCACGTTGGAACGGTACGGCGAGGTGATCGAGAAGATGACCAGCGTCGTCTTCTTCGCCGACAGCGATGGGGTGGTGCTGTACCTCATGGAAGGCGGCGTGACCAATGCTGTCTTCCGGCAATTCGGCACCCGCGTGGGCGGCGTTTGGAGCGAGGAGGTCACGGGGACCTCCGCCGTGGCCCTGTGCGTAAAGCACCGCACGCTGATACAGCTCGTGGGACCCGAGCACTACCAGATATCCATGCAGGATCACCTGACCACTGCAGCTCCCATCTTCGACGGCGACGGGCGGTTCTTGGGAGCCCTGGCCACCACCACCTTGCATAATAAGGTCGGCAGCGGCATCGCCCAGATGCAGCCCTACATGCTGGGCTGGACCCTCTCGCTGGCCTCTTCCATCGAGAACGAGTACCGGCTACTGCAGCATATGAAGGGCTCCCCCGATGAATCGGAAAGCACCCTGGCCCGCATGGCCGCCCGTCCGTTGCCCGCGCCGCAGGTAACGGACGACCAGGTGGGGCTTGACGGCCTCATCGGCCCCAGCGCCGCCATGGCGAAGGTGAGGTCCCAGGGACGCCGCGCCGCGGAATCCGGTGTGAATACGCTGCTCATAGGCGAACCCGGCGTAGGGAAGCATGCGGTTGCGCGGGCCATCGCCTCGTCGGGAACCCACCGGGGCGATACGGTGGTAACCGTATCGTGCTCGGCCATCCCCGAAGCCTCCATCGAGGTTGAGCTCTTCGGCTGCGAGCCCGTGGGCGCGAGCCCCGAGACGCACCCCCATCGCGGCCTGCTGGAGCAGGCCGCCGGCGGCGTGCTGCTGATCGAGGAAGTGGCCGACATCCCCCGGAAGGTCCAGGGCGCCCTTTTGAGCATCATCGAGAAGCGCTCCCTCGTGCGCGTCGGCGGCACCGAGGCCATCCCCCTGGGGTCGCTGCAGATTATCGCAACCACGGAATACGGGCGCACCGACCTTCTGCGCCAAGGGCGCGTGCGGGAGGACCTGCTGACGGCGCTCTCGGTCATCTCCATCATCATTCCGCCTTTGCGTTCGCGGCGCGAGGATATCCGGCCTCTGATCGACCACCTTCTGGAACAGGAGAGCCGCAACCTGGGCAAAGCCGCACCGCGCCTGTCGAAGCGGGCCTTGGAGCTGCTGTGCGACCATCCGCTGCCCGGCAACGTGCGCCAACTGGACAACGCCATGCAGTACGGGATACTGATGGCCGCCGACGGCGTGATAGAGGAAGGGTCGCTGCCCCTGAGCCTGAAGGAAGCGGTATCCCATAGCGTGCGCTCGGAGGGCCTCGAACCCGATGCGGGGCCCGTCATCACGCTGCGCGAGGCCGAGTACCAGGCCATCATGCGCGCGCTCGCGTTCACGGACATGAACATACGCGAGACCGCACGCATCCTGGACATCAGCCGTTCCACCCTGTACCGGAAGCTTGCGGAATACGGCATCAGCTATCGTTGATGATGTAGGAAATGTGAATCGGATATGGATTCGTCCTCGATGGGCCTATGACATGCGAATCCTGCCGTCCTACACCTGAGAGCAAATCAGAACATGTCCCATTATGCGACATATCTCCAGGAAGCAATTCTGTCCTATTTTCGGACACCCTTTTCTGCGCATGGTGCTCGACCGACCTTCGACGACTAGAAGTATTGCCTGATAGGGCGCTATTTTTCTCGAACCGGGACCCTGCTTTCGCATCTATGATGGGCCTGTCTTAGGGGCTTGCCCGAACACCGGGCATCATGAAGCCCCGGGCGGGGCCCGCGCAACCCCGCCCGGACCCTTCGGGCATCGGCTCCTTCGGCAATGGGTCTTTCCAAGAACAAAGAGAGGAGTACCGGTATGAGCGAACCCATGAAGATAAGGGACAAAACCGTCCTCAAGGGCCTCGGCTTCGACAGCTTCGGCCAAGGGTCGAACTCCTGCGAAGTGGATGTCCTGGATGGCAAGATCGTGCGCACCCGGCCGTTCGACTACAACTATAAGAACGCCTATGATCCCCAGGCCAAGAACCCCTGGAAGATCGAGGCGCGCGGCCAGGTTCTGGAGGCCAAGGAGGAGTCGCTGCTGTGCCCCTTCGAACTGGCCTACAAGCTGCGGGCCTACTCCCCCAACCGCATCCCCTTCCCCATGAAGCGCGTCGATTGGGAACCCGGCGGCGACCCGGACAAGATCAATGCCCAGAACCGCGGCAAATCGAAGTTCGTGCGCATAAGCTGGGACGAGGCCGCCCAGATCATAGCCGATGAAATCCGCCGTATGGAATCCCAGTACGGCCTGACGGCCATCCTGGCTCAATGCGACGGCCACGGCGAGACCAAGAGCATCCACGGCCCCCACGGCTGCCAGACCCATCTGCTGCAGCTGCTGGGCAACTACACCCAGCAGATCCGCACCCCCGACAGCTGGGAAGGCTGGGTATGGGGGGCCAAGCACGTATGGGCCCAGTTCCCCGTGGGCCAGCAGCGCCAAGTGAACATGCTGAAGGATATCTGCGAGAACACCGAGATGATGCTGTACTGGGGCAGCGACCCCGAGGCCATGTGCTGGGGCTGGGGCGGCCAGACGGCCAGCTACCTGGCAACCCACTTCGACAAGCTGGGCATAAAGAACGTCTTCATCTCCCCCGACTTCAACTACACTGCAGCCGCGCATCCGGGCAAATGGATCCCGGTGCTGCCCAACACCGACTCGGCCCTGCAATGCGCCATCGCCTATACCTGGATCACCGAGGGGCTCTACGACCGCGAGTACATCGACACCCATTCGATCGGCTTCGAGTGGTTCGAGTCGTATGTGATGGGCGGTATCGACGGCATACAGAAGACGCCGAAGTGGGCCGAGGAGATCTGCGGCATTCCCTCGCGCATCATCAAGGCCTTCGCCCGCGACTGGGCCGCCCATGTAACCGTGATATCCCATTGCAACGGCGGCGGCTATATCCGCAGCGCCTATTCGCATGAGCCCGCCCGCCTGGAGGTCGTGCTGCTGGCCATGCAGGGGCTGGGCAAACCGGGCAGCGGCCAGTTCATCTACTTCCAATGGCAGCTCTTCGGCATGGAATCGACCAACGCGGGTCCCCGGTCATCCATCATCCCCTCCATCGAAGGATGCTACCACGGCATCGACCAGGCCTTCATCCCGGAATCTTTCATACCGAAGACGCTCATCCCCAAGGCCATCCTGGGTGATTGGTCCGAAGAGAACCCCCTGCGCTGGCACAGCTTCACCCATTGCTCGCTGCCGGCATCCGACCAGTTCGACGAGTACCGATACCCCGTGCCCGGCGCCTCCACCATACACATGATCTGGACCGACACCCCCTGCTGGACCACCTGCTGGAACGGTGGCAACGAGATGATCGAAGCGGCCCGCTCCCCCAAGATCGAGTTCATCCTGGCGCAGCATCCCTGGTTCGAGAACGATTGCCTGTTCGCCGATATCCTGCTTCCCGTGAACACCAAGTTCGAGGAAGAGGATTTCGCCGATGACCTGCTGAACGGCTTCTACAACCATATCTTCTACGAGGCACCGGCCATCGAGCCCATCGGCGAGTCGAAGAGCGACTGGGAGTGCGTGCTCGAGGTAGCCAAGAAGCTGGGGGTCTACGACGAGCTGACCGAGGGCCTCGACTACGAAGGCCTGATCCACCGCGGCTGGGAGAAATCCCGTTGCGCCGACAATGTGAGCTACGAGGACTTCCGCAAGAACGAGTACTACATCATCCCCACCGCCGAAGGCTGGGAAGACGACGAGCCGGGCCTGCATGCATTCTGGCGCGACCCCCAGAACAACCCGCTGGACACGCCTTCGGGCCTGCTGGAGATCTACTCGCCGTCGTTGGCCTACAACTTCCCCGATGACGACGAGCGCATGCCCTATCCCCGCTATATGCAGGATGGCGAGTCGCACCAGGAGAGCCGCTTCAGCGAGCGGGCCAAGGATTTCCCGCTGGTCATGATGTCGAACCATCCGCGCTGGCGCGTCCATGCGAATATGGACGATATCCCCTGGTTCCAGGAGATCGAGACCAGCAAGGTTCACGGCGATGACGGCTACCCCTACGAGCCCTGCTGGATCAACCCCGCCGATGCGGCCGAGCTGGGGATCGAGGACGGCGACATCGTGGAGATCTACAACGACCGCGGCATGGTGCTGGGCGGCGCCTATGTGACCCCCCGCATCATGGCCGGGGCGGTGAACCAGGACCACGGCGCCCGCCTGGACCCCTTGGAGTTCGGCAAGTCCGACCGCGGGGGCGCCAACAACATCATCTGCCCGACCAACGTCACGTCGAAGCACTGCGCCGGCGAGGTGACCAACGGCTTTTTGGTGGGTGTGAAGAAGGCCGACATGGATGCTCTGAGGGCCCGCTACCCCGAGGCTTTCGCCCGCAAGTTCGACCCCGCCACGGGCATCCTCGTGGATGACTGGATCATCGAAGGAGGCAACGAATAATGAAGGTATTCGTCATAGATGAGCAGAAGTGCAACGGCTGCCACAACTGCCAGATCGCCTGCAAGGACGAGCACTGCGGCAACGACTGGAGCCCTATCTCGGCTCCCCAGCCCCTGACAGGCCAGTTCTGGTGCAAGGTGGACGAGCGCACCGTGGGCCAGACGCCGAAGATCCGCGTGGACTACCACGTGAGCCGCTGCAACCACTGCGAGAACGCCCCCTGCATGGCCGCTGCCGAGAACGATACCGTATACCGCCGCGATGACGGGTTGGTCATCATCGACCCCGAGAAATCGAAGGGCCAGAGGGCCATCATGGAGGCCTGCCCCTACAACGCGGTGTACTGGAACGACGAGCTGGATATCCCCCAGAAGTGCACCGGCTGCGCCCATCTGCTGGACGCCGGCGAGCTTCCCCATTGCGTCGACGTGTGCACCACCGGCGCCCTGCGATTCGGCGATTACGAGGACTTCGCAGACGAGCTGGTCGATGCCGTGGTTATGAAGCCCGAGCTGGGCTGCGGCCCCCATGTGTACTACCTGAACACCCCCAAGCCCTTCTATGCCGGCGATGTATACGATCCCGAAGCCGATGAATGCATAGAAGGCGCGAAGGTCACCATCACCCGCGGCTCCGATGGCGCCCGCTTCGAGCAGACCACCGATATCTACGGCGACTTCTGGTTCGACGGGCAGGAGCTCGGCAACCACGAGCTGAGCATCGAGGCCGAGGGCTTCCTTTCGTGCACGAAGCATTTCGACGCCGAGGAATCGCTCAACCTGGGCAGCTTCCCGCTGAAGAGGGACTACTAGGACACCCCGCTAGCGGCTGCGGGTCTTCCTCCTTCCCGCGGCCGCACCGATCCGAGAGAAAGGAACAACCATGTGCTTCAGACCCGCAATGGCCTCTGCCGAGGTGAAATGCCCCCGCTGCGGCCACCCCGTAACCCCGGCCGATAACGACACCTGCCCCAAATGCGGCCTGACGAAAGCCGAGCTCGAAGGCGGTAGCGGCCTGGTGCCGAAACCGGGCGGTCTGGTACCGCCGCCCCCCGCGCCCGGGGCGCCCAAGCCGCCGGCTGCGAACTGATGTGAAAACCGTTACGGCGTCTCTGCAACAGCCTTGGGAACAGGGCTCTTGCAAAGGCCCCGAGATGAGAGGGGATTCGAAATGACCCAGATAGAAACCGCATCTGCTGCTCCCAGCAAATACCGTTGGCTCGTGCTTATCACCTGCTTCCTGCTGTACCTGTTCGGAAACTACGCCTCGTTTATCATGGGCCTTACCATGATCCCGATCCGCGAAGCCATGGGCATCGATGCTGCCGCCGGCGGCATGCTGTCATCGCTGCTGATGTTCGGAGCCGTCATCGGCTGCATCTTCGCCGGGCGCCTGGCCAATACCTGGGGCAGCCGCAATGTGGTCATAGCCTCGGGCTTCGTGGTGGGGATCTGCTGCATCGCCTGCGCCCTCACCACGAACTACGCACTGTGGCTGGTCCTGCGCTTCGTAACCGGTCTGGGCTACGGCGCCCAGCTGGGGCCCGTGGTGAAGCTGGCCGCCGACCACTGGGCCGGCCCGCGCCAGAACATGGCCACGGCCGCCATCCTGTGCAGCTTCCCCATAGCCGGCCTCACGGCCTCCTTCGCCACCAAGATGTTCGCGGCCGACTACCGCATCGTCTGGGCCCTCACGGCCATCGCCATCATCCCGGCCCTGCTGCTGCTCATGGTGCCCAGCGATAAGCTGTCCGCCGCCCAGATCAAGGCCGAGCAGGAATCCGGCAAGAACCTCGGATTCAGCTCGATCTTCGAAGGGAACCTGAAGTTCGTCACCGTATTCGCCATCATCGTCAGCTTCATGAACATGGCCGGCGTGTGGGCCCTGGGCACCTGGCTTCCCTCGTGGCTCATCCAGGAGCGCGGCCTGTCCACGGACCTCATGACCAACTTCTCGATGGTGAACTATATCGGCGGCTTCTTCGGCTACTTCTTCTGGTCATGGCTGGGAAAGAAGATCGGCAACCCCAAGTCGCTGATCGCCGGGTATTTCGCAACGGCTATCGCCATGGTGTGCTACATCGCCATCCCCGGCACCGACCTGCTGTTCTACCTGGGTCCCGTGCTCTACTTCTGCCAGGCCGTGAACGTGATGTGCTCCATCACCTTCGCCGAGGCCTTCCCGCGCCATATCCGCGCCTACGGTGCCGGCACCTGCTTCAACGTGGGCCGCGTGGGCTCCATCATATCGCCCTACAGCACCGCGCTCATCGGCACGGCCCTGGGCCTCACGGCCGGCTTGGCCACGGTGCCGGTGTTCTATGCCATCGGCGGCCTGTTCGGCTTCGGCTTGAAGAAATTCGTGAAGAAGCAAGAGCAGCTGGAGGCTGCGGAGGGTACCCCTGCATCGGATCGCCAAGATGCCCTGGAATCGCCTGTCGCGCAAGCCGAGTAGCTTTCCAACCCGTTCGGGAAGGGGCCTGTTGCGGCTCCTTCCCCGCTTTCCCCGGCAGCTGGCGCACAAGCTATCCTTTGCCGGATGCGGGGAGTTAGGAGGGGCACGATGAAGGCAGACCCGTTCAAGATACCCGAAGGCGCTCCCGGCACCAAGGCCCGCTGGGCCGTGATCCTCTGCTGCATGGGGGCCTACTTCTTCGACTCATACGATATGTACATCCTGGGGATCACCATGCAGGAGATCCTCGCCGACCTGCACATGACCACCGTCCAGGGCGGCTTGCTGTCCTCGGCCACCATGCTGGGAGCCGTCATCGGATGCGTGTTCCTCGGGCGATTCGCCTCGAACTGGGGCAATAAGCTGGCCCTGGTGGTTTGCACCGCCTGGATAGGCGTCGGGTCCTTGGCCGTGGTGTTCGTCTCGAGCTTCTGGGCCTGGTTCTTCCTGCGCATATTCACCGGCATGGGCATCGGCGGCATCATGGGGCCCATCCATGCGCTCATCTGGCAGCACTGGGGGCCCGGGCACCGCGCCAAGATAACCGGCCTCACCTTCAGCACCTTCCCCATTGCCGGCATCGTCGCCAGCTTCGCGGGCAAGCTCATGCTGGTGGTAGACTTCCGCTGGATATTCGTATCCGCCGGCCTTTCCCTGGTGGTGGCGCTCATCGCGCAATTGGCCATCCCCGATGACCGCCACCTGGTACCGGCCGGTGCGCAGAAGGGCACCGCGAAGGCCCAGAAGGTGAAGTTCAAGGATATCGTGGTGGGCAACTACAAGTGGATCACGCTGTTCGCCATATTCGCAAGCTTCGCCAACATGGCCGCCTGCTGGGCCATGAACACCTGGATCCCCTCCTGGCTGATGACCGACCGCGGCCTGGATGTATCGCAGATGACCAATTTCGCCATGCTGAACTACTGCGGCGGTCTGGTGGGATACCTGCTGTGGGGCGTCATCGGGTCGAAGGTCGGCTCGGGTAAGGCCATGGTGGGCGCCTATGCGCTGTCGGCTGTTGCATTGCTGCTGTACATCATGCTTCCCGGAGGCGACTACCTGCTGCTGTCCGGGCCGCTGCTGTACTTCGGCCAGGGCGGCTGCGGATGCCTGAACTCCATCCTGTTCGCCGAAGCCTATCCCGAGCGCATCCGGGCCTACGGATCGGGTACCACCTTCAACGTGGGCCGCGTGGGGTCGATCATCTCGCCCTATACCGTGGCGTTGGTGGGCTCGAGCTTCGGGCTTACGGCAGGGTTGCTGATGGCGCCGGCATTCTTCGCCTTCGGCGCCGTTGTGTCGGTCTTCCTGAACCGCTTCATCGGAAGGCAGCAGGCCTTGGAGGAATCCGAGGGGCTGCCGGTGGAGAAGCCCTAGCGGAATCGATTCCGCGTCCGAAAGGCATTCTGCGGCCCGAGATGCGGAGGCTCGCTAAGGCTTCGGCTTGCTTTTGAATGTTCTGGTTTGTGCCTGCAGAATCGCTCGACCCTGCGCCTCGGGCCGCAGGATGCCTTTCGGACGCTTGCGCAGGATGCTATTCGAAATCAATGGAAAGGAGAATCATGGATGCTATCGAAGCGCTTGAGACGCGCAGATCCATCCGAGCATATAGGGACGAGGCCGTGGATGATGCGATTCTGCAGCGAATCGCCCAGGCGGGGCTCATGGCGCCGAGCGGCAACGATTGCCAAGGCACGGTTATCGCCGTAGTCACCGACCGGGCGGTGCGCGATACGCTGTCGCACCTGAACGCACGGATCCGCGGAACCGACAGCGACCCCTTTTACGGCGCACCGGCCGTGCTGGCGGTGCTGGCCGACACCTCGTGCAGCAACTACCTGTTCGATGGAGCGCTGGTTATGGGCAACCTGATGAACGCCGCTCGGGCCGAGGGCCTCGGCAGCTGTTGGATCGCCAAGGCCAAGGAGCAGTTCCAAACCGATGAGGGCCGCATCCTGCTGCGCCAGTGGGGTGTTCCGGAAGGCTGCGAGGGCATAGGAAACTGCATCGTCGGCTACAGCGCCGAAGGCGAGTCCTCCCCTTCCCCGCGCCGCGAGGGCCGGCTGGTCTTCGCATAGCAGGGTGCATTCTATTCCGCAGGGAACCCCGCAGCCGAATCGAGTTAGGAACCCGCAGCAGCGCTCATCGAAGAAATCCTGGATGAAATCCCGCATTCGGCGACTTATCTGACAGCACCTGTCGGTTCCGCCGCCTAATGCGGGTTTCACGCCCCCACGGCACCGTACCCTTCCATTTGCTTAAAGGGCCAGCAGCACTATCAGGGCGCAGACCGTTCCCAGGATGGCTGCGACGAATGCGATGATGGAATAGTAGCCCGTATCCTCGGAGCGCAGGGCCAGGATCGCGAATACCGCAGCCGCCGTAAGGGCGAATATCGCCAGGGTTATCTGCATCATCGCAGCTTCGACCACCGCAGCGGCATCCGGCTGCGATGCCTGGGTGCACACTATGAAACCGCCCAAGCCCAGCACGGCACCGATGCCGATGAGCGCGGCGAGTGTCCGCTTCATGTGCTGCGCCGCCGGAAAGCCCCTTACACCCTCGCAGGCCACAACGGCATAGCCCGTGCCGCACAGCAGCGCGAATCCCACCGGCGCCGCAAAGCAGGACCAGGACGGCCAAGGGGCCCCCGAGCACGCGAGCAGCGCTGCGATGGCCAGGACCGACACAGCGCAGATGGCACCGCAGACCCAGCCGCCGGCGCGGCCGAGCGCACCCTGGCCCCTCAGGCGCGCGGCTGCTGCTGCAGCCGCATAAACCTCAACGGCGGCAAACGATGCCAAGCTGCAGATGAACGCACCGGCCATAAGATACCCGGCGCTCCCCCGCATGCGCACAGCCGCAGCGCCCTGGTCTTGGAACCCGAACCAGGCGGCGACGATGCCCAGCAAAAGGGCGATGCAGGGAAGGGCCAGCATGCCGCCCATGCGCTCCGATGGAAGCCCATCGCGGGCGAAAGCCGGCCGCAGGAATGCGAATACGAGGAAGAACCCTTCGCCGAACAGCAGAAACGTCACCGCCAATGCCGGCACCGCACCATCATACAGCCCTTCCATCATGCACCTACTGCGGGTTGTCGGAGTTGTTGAGCCCGGGAACGTAGATCTTGCGCTCCGGCACCTTCAGGACGGCCCCGCACTCCGCGCATACTTTGGCCGAGGGCTTGTTCAAGGTGCCGCACTCGCCGCAGAGGCCCCGCGGCTGGGTTGTGAGCCTCGTGCCCGAGCCGGCAGCCCTCTTGTTCTCGCCGTTGCACTTCCCGCAGAGCTCGCACGCAAACCCGCATGCCATAGCCGGTCTCCTTCCCTCATCTGGCATCCTGCCTGGCGCAACGTCGCTGCCGACGGGCCGGAAAAGCCCGTGCAGAGCGCCGCGCCAACCTCATTGCAGCGATTCCCGGCCGGCAGCAGAGCCGGTCGGGAATGCGCAATCCTTCAACAGCGCTTTCATCGAACGGGACCGCGCTGGAGGGATACGCGGTCCCGCCGGTATGCACCGGAAGATCAGGCCTCGGCTATCTCGGCCTGCATCTCGCGCGCCGCCTCTTCCTCCATGGCGATGAGCTTCTTGTTCTTGCGAACCAGGAACATCGAGATGGTGGAGGCGATGACGAAGCAGGCGCACAGGGCGAAAGCGCCCTGGAAGCCGATGGAGGTACCGGCGATGGCGGATACCAGGGGCACGCCGATGGCGTCCATGATGGGCTTGCCCAGGAACACAAAGCCGTAGATGGCGCCGAAATGCTTCGGGCCCAGATACATCGCCGTAGCCGACGAGAAGCACACGGCCGAGGAGCTCAGCGCGATGCCGAACAGAATCGAGCTGGCGAACAGCAAGACGATGTTGTCGCCGACGAAGATGATAATGACCAAGCCGATCGCGGCCAGGGTGTTCAGGATGCAGTAGGCGACGCGGGGCCCCACGGCGTCGATGATGACGCCCGACATCAGCTTGCCCACAACGCCCGAGAGCGAGATAACGGTCATGAACATGCCCGCGATACCCAGATCGAAGCCGTTGCCCACGATGTAGGTGGGGAAGTTCTGGAACGGACCCTGCTCGCCGATGCCGATGAGCGCGAAGGCGATGGCAATGAACCAGAACGTGGTGGTCTTGAGCGCCTCGCCGCGGGTCAGGCCGACCAGCTTCGCCATGCCGGCGGATTCAGCCTGCTGGGCAGCCTCTTCCTCGCTCATGCCATCGGGCAGAAGGCCGATGTCCTGGGGGCGCCACTTCATCACGAAGGCACCGATGACCAGCACCACGAACGCTATGGCCGCCAGCATGAACGGCGCCGTCTGCCATTGGCCCGAAGCCGTGCAGATAGGGATGATCTGGCCCACGATGAGCGACCCGGGGAACATTGCCGACCACACGATGGCCGTGGCGATGCCGCGGCGCTTGTTGAACCAGTTGTTGGGAATGCCCGACAGGATGACCATGCCGCCCAAAGCCGAGCCGATACCCATGACCACATAGGCCACGTAGACCTGCCAGAGCTCGGTCATGAACCCCAAGATGAGGAACCCGCCCGAGAACAGCACGGCAGAGCACAGCATGGAGCCCCGCAACTTGATCTTGTTGATGACATCGCCCACGGCCAGGCTCGCGAAGCCTGCGGCAAGGGCGTAGATGGAGAATCCCAGGGCCACCTGGGCGGGCTGGGCGCCGAGCGCCTCGGTCATGGGTACGCGGAGCAGGCTGAAATGGTAGATGCCGAAACCCTGCGTCACGATGGCCACGACGAAGGCGATGGCAACCTGGATCCAGCCCTGCACGAAGAAGCCACCGCCCCCTTTGGCTGCCTCATCCGTCTTGTTGCTGCTATCATTCGTATTTACCGACATAACTCCTCCTTATGCGCGTAAAGGCAAGGAAGCCGTTTGCAATCCGGGTACTTGCCTTCGCGGTCCATGCACCCATCCGCGTTGCAGCGCGGATGGGTGCGGATGCTGGAAATCCGTGCCTTGCGATACGGGTCGCTAAGCGGTGAAGATGTTGCAGTGGCGCCCCTTCGCCTCTTCCACCATCTCCTCCAGCGGGCCCAGCTTCAGAGCCTGGGCAGGACAGCCCGTCACGCAGAGCGGCGTCTCGTCCTTGCGATAGCATTCGGCGCACTTGTCGAGGACCGGCGCAACCAGGTGGTAGGTGCGCAGCTTGCCGTCGACCAGGAACGGCGTGCGCCGTATGACGCGCATCCAATCCTCGTCGAAGGAGTAGCGCCAGGTCTCGCGGCATGCCGCCTCGCAACCGTAGCAGCCGGTGCAATCGTCCAGATCATGAAGCATGGCGATGCCATCGCCATCGACGCGTTTCTTCATTACAGATCACCCCTTCCCGGATAAACCTTTACAAGCGAAGAGCGCATGGGCGTGGCGCCGTATCCCGGCTCGGCCGGGGTGGAGGGGATCAGCATGTTGCCGTTGGCCTTGTCCCATCCGTAGCCCGGAAGGTCGAGTTCGGGGCATTCGTCGCGCCAACCGGGGCGCGGAACGCCGATGACGCCTTCCTTGATCTCGCGCGTGACCTGCGCCTTCGAAATCATCTTCCCCACGCGGGACTCCACCGTCACCCATTCGCCATCGGTGATGCCGTACTTCTTGGCATCGTTGGGATGGATCATGATGAACGGATCGGGGTACAGCTTGCGCTGGGAGGGGGTGTTCGTCCAGGCGGAATGGAAGAACGAGTACACACGGATGCCCGTCACCACGATCAGCGGGTACTCCTCTGCAAGCTCGGGGGTGGAGACGGGCGACTCGGCCGGCTCCTCGAAATCGGGCAGCGGGTCGTAGCCGAAGGCCGCCAGCGACTCGCACCAGAACTCGATGCGCCCGGTCGGGGTGGGCACGCCCGGCTGCCCGTCGGGCCGCAGCAGGCCCTTCTCGTACTTCTTCTCTACCAGCTCGCCCTGCTGGCCGCCCGGCTCGGTGGAGCGGTAGGGCTTCTCCTGGAACTCATCCCAGGTGAGGTCGTAGTCGTAGAACTCCTTCATGCGCCACAGCACCATCTCCTGGGTGTTCTCCCAGGGCCAGTTCTCCGGGTCGATGCGCTTGCCCCACTCGCGGAAGAAGTCCCAGTCGTCCCAGCACTCGCCGGGCGCATCCACGGCCTTGTCGAAGGTGAACAGGGTGTTGCCGTCCAACTCCTCGTCGTAGGAATAGCGCTCGGACCAGTCGGCCGAGGGCAGCACCATATCGGCGATCTTGGCCGTAGGCGACATATAGAAGTCCTTGACGCACACGAAATCCAGGTTGGGCGACGTCATGGCCTTATAGGTCAGGTTGGTGTTCTCGTAGCACAGCAGCGGGTCGTTCGCGATGGCGATATAGGCCTTGATGGGCCGCGGCTCGCCGGTGATGATGGCTTCGAACACGGCATGGGGGTCGTTGGAGCGGCCGAACGACTTGTACAGCGGATGCTCCTCGCCGCCGAAGGTGAACAGCTCGGGGCGGCCCGGGTCCTTCGAGGAATCCCAAAGGGTGATCTTGTCATCCAGCATGACGGAGAACGAAAGCGGCACGGGGATGCCGCCCTTCACGTCCAGATGGCCCAGAAGACCTTGCAGGCAGGCGATGGCGCGGCCGTTCTGGATGGCGTTGGTGTGCATGCAGCCGGGGCCGAGGCCTATGCACATGCCCACCGGTCCCCAGTTGCCCATGTACTCGGCAGCCAGGCGGATATCGTCCGCATCGACCTGGCAGATCTCAGCGGCACGCTCGGGGGTCCAATCCTTCACGCGCTCGGCCAGCTCATCGAAGCCGTAGGTCCACCGGTCGATGAAGTCCTCGTCATACCACTTATGCTCGATGATCTCGTGGATGAATGCCAGGGCCAGCGCCGCATCGGTGCCGGGGCGCGGCTGGATGGCCACATCGGCATGCTTCGCCATGTCATGGAAGCGCACGTCGATGACAATCAGCTTGGTGATGCCGGCGGCCTGGTTCTTGAACACCTCTTTGTACCATGCCGTCTCCATCGCGGGGTTCTGGCCCCACAGCACGGCGCAATGGGCGTTGCGCATATCGCCTGCAGCCGAGCTGAATACGCCCAGGGTGAAGGCATTGGGCAGGATGTGCGGCATCAGGCACACATGGGTAGGCACCAGCGACCAGCCCTCCTGGCCGATCGAGGAGTTCAGGCGGCAATGCCAGTGGTTGGCGACGCGGCCTGTGCCCTGGCCGGTGATGATGGCCTCGGGACCATACTCGTCGCGGATGCGGATGGTCTCGGCGGCGATGATATCCATGGCCTCGTCCCAGCTGATGCGCTCGAACTCGCTCTTGCCGCGGTTCTGGGGGTTGCGCTCGCCGTTGGGATCCCAGTCCACGCGCTTCATGGGGTAGAGCACGCGGCCCTCGGTGTTGTTGTGGATCTCGCGCTCCGACATGCCCGAGCCGCAGATGACGCCCTTCGACTTGATGTTGTCGGGATCGCCTTCCACTTTGATGATGCGGTTGTTCTCATCGGAGTGGACGATCACGCCGCATCGCGCATGGCAGGTAGTGCACATGGTCCTGGTCTTCTTGATTGCCATTCTTTCTCCTTTCGCTCATTCGGAAACTTGCATTGCCGGTTTTCCAGAGAACCACCCCTTTCCCTCTCCTTCTTGAGCATGGTTCGGGAGGCCCGGGCTTTCGCCCGGGCATGAAATCGATTTTCGAGACCGCAGGCTATTCGCCCGATTTCTCTTTCAGCGCCTTCATGGGGCTCGCCTTCACGGCCACCAGCATGAATGCCAGCGCAACCAGGGCGGCGATGCCCAGCGCCAGGAACGAGTTGAAATAGCCGAGCGCCTTGATCACCAGGGACAGTCCGTACAGCACGACCACGGCGCCCAGGTAGTAGCCGGCCAGGCCGGCGGCATTGATGCCGGTGTAGTCCTTCATGCCGAACAGGTCGGGGATGAACAGGCCGGGTATCATGGTGGAGTACGAGATGAAGGCGCACAGCACGATACCCACGACGGCCAACGGGAAGATCTGCGTCTGGCTCCAGACAAGCATGCAGAAGATGCCCACGGCGAAGCCGAGGTAGATGAGCAGGCTCATCCTCTTCGCACCGAGCTTCTTGATGATGAAGCCGGACGCAAGCTTCAGGATGGCGGATGTGAACGTGTAGATGCTCAGCATGAGCGCCGCCGTGGTGGCAGCCATGCCGAAGGACGTGTAGTAGACGCTCGAGTACGAGGTTATGCCGGATGCGCACCAGGCAACCAGGAACATGGCGATGAGGAAGCAGTAGATCGAGGCGCCCTTCTTCAGCGTCTCGGCGAATGTGAAGCCGGAATTCACGCCGGCAGCGGCAGGCGCATCGCCTTCGCCCGATTTCACGATATGCCGGGGCGTCTTGCCGATCAGCACGAGATTGCATATCACGCCTATGACCAGGATGGCCACCGCGTATATGGCGAACAGCTGCGGATACGGCATGGTTGCCAGAAGCGCCGAGGTCAGGGCCATCCAGCCGGCTATGAGCAGGGCCGCCAAGCCACCGACCACGCCGAACGCCTTCTGGGTGTCCTCGCCGTAGAACACCGCCAGCACGCCGCCGGCGGCGGCATAGGTGGCGAAGGCGAGCACGATGCCGTTCAGGATGTTCGCAATGATCCACAGGGGAAACGATGTGGCGATGCCTATCATGTACATCGTGCCGGCGCTGCATACGGTGCCGATGAGCATGCACCATTTCGGCGTTATCAGGTCGATGATCTTGATGCCGATCGCGCTCATGGCGAACGAGAGGATCGTGGCCACCGAGGGGCCGATCATGAATGTGGTCAGGTCGACTTGCATGCCCTCCAGCAGGAAGGGGACCACGGCATTGAACACCGAGGTGCCGCCGGCCGCGGAGGCGAGGATCAGGGTTACGCCGATCGTCGCTGCAAGCTTTCTCCCTTTGCTGTATTGCATTAGCACCAACTCCTCTATCGGAAGGACGGAAGCATTGGCAAGCCTGATATCTGCAGCCCGGGCAAGCTTGCAGGCGATCAGCCGAAGCGCGCGGTCACTGCTCGACCGCAGGCCTATCGGCATGGCCCCATCATACGGGCGCCGATGGCCGGGCGTCTAACAGCCCTCCCTTAAGGATTCCTTTAACCTTTGGTTGTTAGTCAGCGGGGACCGGATGCGCTATGGTATGGGATTACGGCTTCCTTCCCGTTCTTCCTTGCAGCGCATGGCTGGCCGCCGGCTGCCCGATCAGGCGCCGTTGCTGCAAGACAGCCCTGCGACCTCGCTAAAGGTCGATGAAGGAATCCCTCAGGAAAGCCCCGTGGTTGCTGAAGAACATCTCCTTGAACCGCGATGCGTACCTTCGCTGCGGCGAGGAGTCGTCCAGCTTGGGGCTGATGAGGAAGCATACGACGAACCGCTGCGGGGGCCACAGCGCCATGGGGATGGCGTCTTCCATGGCCTTGCGCATCGTAAGGCTGAAGGTATCGCTGAACGTGACCGCACGGCCGGTGTTGACCATATCGTGGATGCTCGAGATATTCGTGCTGTGCATCAGCGATACCGGCTGCTCGACATCGGCCGATTCGCAGAATCTCCTGACCAGCCGGTTCAGCACCCCGTCGTTGTAGTAGGCGACGGGCAGACGCACGAGCACCTCGGGGGTAATGCGCCTGCCCGGTATGGTCGCGGCAAGGTTGCGGGGCACCATCAGCACGATATCCGCCACGAATACTTCCAGGGTATCGACGGCGCTGCGCATATCCCGGTAATCAGCTTCCGAGATATTCAAGAGGGCGAAATCGATCTTCCCATTGAAGAACATCTCGAGGATATTATCCAGGCTGTCCTCGCGGATTATCAGCTGGTCGATGCCGATCTGCTCCTCGTCCATTTCCGGGCGCAGCATGTTGAAGATGGCATTCGCGACGAAGGCGGTGGTATACAGCACGATACCCGGTGAAGCCCCGCCCTCCCCGGCGGTATCGGCATTCAGCTGCGCAAGCAGGTTCCCATAGCCGGCTATGACCTCCTTGGCGAACTCGTCGAGCAGCAGCGCCTCACGCGTGGGGACCACATTGCGCCCGCTTTTCTGGAAGAGGGTCGTGCCGAGCTCGGCCTCGAGGCTCTGGATGATCTTGCTCAGCCCCTGCTGCGATATATACCGGTTGCCCGCCGCCTGGCGAATCGAGCCGCTCTTCATCACCTCGTGAAAGCATTCCAGGGCTTCGATACGCATAGACGCCCCCCCCCCGGAGTTTTTTTCGGATAATTCCCCTGCACGATGCAGCTCCGACA
>CANOBU010000016.1 GCA_947564425.1 uncultured Eggerthellaceae bacterium | reverse complement strand
AAGGAGATTCTCGGCTTTGGGAAGCAGCTCCTCGCCCTCAGCAGTAAGCTCGATTCCCCGCGCGGTGCGATTGAGAAGTTTGAATCCGATTTCCCGCTCTAGGTTCGCCAGGGCCTTCGAGACGGCTTGCTCGGAAATATTGAATTCGCGCGCAGCAGCAGAGATACTCTTCCATTGACACGTCTTGCAGAAATACTCGATTTGGCGAAGCTCCATGGAACCCTACCTCCCCTCCCCCCTGGATAGGCAAGTAGTCGAACGCCGCAACGAAAAGCAATGCGGCAACCAGCGAATCGCTTCGACAATCATATTTGAGCTTTCGATATGAAGCAAGCAACCGCAAGAATAGGCAACGGGGACGTGTTGACTCGCTTCGCCGCCTTGGCCTACACTGTCTGCCTCGAAGGAGATTCCCATGACCGAACCGCATTCCCCCTCCCCCGGCAGCGACCCCGCTCCCTTGAGCGCCGCCGGGCTGCCCCTGCCGAAGAACTGGCTTGCCATCATCGCATTCATCTGGGCCGGCCAGGCGGTATCGATGGTAACCAGCTACGCCGCCGGCTATGCGGTGGTGTGGTATGTCACCGAGAGCACTGGCAGCGCGCTGGTGCTGGCGGCCATGAATATAGCGGTGATGCTCCCCATCGGAATCATCTCGCCCTTCGGCGGCATCGTGGCCGACAAGCACAACCGCAAGCTCATCATGATCGCCGCCGACGGGGCCGTAGGGCTTGTCTCGCTGGCAGCGGGGCTGCTCATCCTGGCCGGCGATGTGTCCATCCCCCTGCTCCTGGCCGTCTGCATCGCCCGGGCCGTGGGACAAGCCTTCCACAGCCCGGCCATGATGGCGGCCATGCCCATGCTGGTGCCCGACAGGCACCTCCTGCGCATCAACACCTTAGACCAGCTGCTGGCCTCGGTGGCCTCTATCGGGGCGCCCGCCTTCGGCATCTTCCTGTACACCACCCTGGGGTTCTCGTCGGTGATGTTCCTCGACTTCGCCGGTGCTTGCGTGGCCATCCTGGGCCTTGCCCTGGCAAAGGTGCCCACCGTGGTGGATGCCTCGGCGCAGAGCCAGCATGTGCTGGCGAACCTGCGGGACGGATGGCGCGCCATCGCGAAGACACGCGGCCTGGTGCTGCTGATCGGCGGTGTGACCGTGGGCATGATGATCTTCGGGCCGCTCTCGGCGGTGTTCCCGCTTATGACCTACGGCCATTTCGGCGGCGATGGCTACGCGGCATCCCTGGCCGAGGCCGCCTTCGGCATCGGGATGCTGGTGGGGTCGGGCGTCCTGATCGCCTGGGGCGGTGGGAAGCGCCTGGCCGGGCTCATAGCCCTGGCCGCCGTCATCGTGGGGGCCACCACCGCCGCCTGCGGGCTCCTACCGCCGGACGGCTTCCCGGCTTTCATCGGGCTGGTGGCCATTATGGCCGTAGCCTGCGCTTGGTTCAACGGCCCCACCATGACGCTCACCCAGCGCAACGTACCCGATGACAAGATGGGCCGCGCCATGGGCCTGCTCACCGCCGCTATGGGGCTCGCCACCCCCATCGGCATAGCCATCGGCGGCGTGCTGGCCGAGGCCCTGGGCATCGCGCCCTTCTTCGTCGTGGACGGCCTCGCCTGCCTGGCCCTGGGCCTGGTGCTCTACCTTCCCCGATCGGTCCGCGCCCTGGACGGCGCACGACCGGGCGAATGAGGGATGCAACGCGGTGGCAAACTGCAGCCGCCGACATGCCCCACCATCGGGGAGGCCTTGGGTTCCGAGCAAGAAACCCGGAAAGCAAACAGGCACGCCGGCAAGCTAGAAGGCCGATTATGCAGAGTTTGGAAGCCGAGTGCATGCTTCGGATGCCCTTGCAGTGGGATTTCCGGCAGAGTTCCTTCCCTTGCATTACAAGTGTAAGCTTGTGAACTGGGGGTTCTTCCCAGACAATTGCGGGGCTGCCGATATCGGCGCACAGGCACCATGCACTCGGCGCCATAACTCTGCAAAACAGCCCCTCGAATTTGCGAGGGGGCTGGGAGCGCAACTCACGCCACCGCATCCGGACCCCAAGCCGCTGGACGACCGCCCGGGGCGCCACCGCTGACAGGCCCCAAGCCGCCGGGCAACCGCCCGGGGCGCCGCTGCATCCGGGCCTCAGGCCGCCGGGGGACCATCCAGGGCGCGCAGGGGGCGGCAGAACGAGAAGGCCGTCATGAGCACGCAGAGCACCGCCCCTATCAGCACGAACCAGCGGTTGAGTCCCAGGGCGTCGGCGGCCGGGCCCGCGATGAAGAGCCCCACCGGGTAGGCCAGCGTCGTCAGGGAGCCGAACAGCCCCATCACGCGACCGAATTTGGCGGGGTCCACGCGCTTCTGCATAAGCGGGATGATGGGCGCGTTGAACGCCGCCGTGCCCGCAAGGGCAAGCCCCATGGCCACAACGAACACCGGGAACCCATCGCGCGGCAGCAGCCCGCAGACGATACAGCAGGCGCCGATGGCGATGCCGGCACCCACCAGAACGCCCACGAGCCTCTTCCCACCGCCCCATACCATCATGGCGATCGATCCCACCAACAGCCCGATTCCGCCGGCAGCCTCAACAAGCGACGCGGCGAACCCGTCACCACCGAACCAGTTGTAGGTCATAAGGGGACTCAAGGTGCCCAGCGGCAGAAACAGCAGCATGGCCGCCATGGCCAGCACCAGAAGCGCCCGCATCCCGGCATCAGACGCGATAACGGCCAATCCCTCGCGCAGCTCAACCCTCACCCCGCCATGCCCGCCGCTTCCGCTGCGCGCATAGGGGAGCCGGGCCGCCGCCAAGCAGAGGCAGGCCGCCGCCGCGCAGGCCGCATCCATGAAAAGCACGGCTGCGAAGCCCCAAGCCGTGTACAGCAGGATGCCCAGCACCGGGCCGCCGATGGCCGATAGGCTGGAAAGGGCCTGGTCCAACGTGTTGATGCGCACCATATCGCGCTCGGGCACGAGCTCGGGCATGAGCGCCATGAGAGCCGGGCCGTGGAAGGCCTGGGCGGCCGAGCGCACGGCGAGCAGCCCCAGCAGCAGCCAGAGCGGTAGCGCCTCCATCAGGGCCAGCACGGCCATAACCAGCGAGAAGGCCCCTGCCGAGCCATCGGCGGCGATCATCAGCCGCCGCTTGTCGAACCGGTCCGCCGCCACCCCGCCGAAAGGCGACAGCAGCGCCGTGGGCAGAAGCGCCGCGATGCCCGCGGCCGACAGCGCGAGCGCCGAATCCTCCGCTGTGGTGACATGCCAGATAACAGCGAATGTAGCGGCGCAGGTGGCCAGCACCGACAGCGCCTGGCCCGTCCATATGATCGCGATGGCACGTTTCCATCGGAGGGGAAGCGGCTTCCCGTTTGCGTTCTTCTCTTGGCCGAATGCGGGCATGGCCCTCATCTCCTTCGTCTCAGCCGTTCCTTCGCCGCTATGGTAAACTGTGGGGTAACCCCACGGTCAAGGAGCTATCATGCGCAGCCAGGAGACCAGTTTCGAGATACCCGAATCCGGCTACCTGCGCAGCGGCCGATTCGCTGCGCTCTGCCGCACCACGAAGGAGACCCTGCGCCACTACCGCGACATCGGCCTGATCGAACCCGTATTCGTGGCCGATAACGGCTATGCCTATTACTCGCCGCTGCAACTGGGCGACTTCATGCTGGTGACGGCTCTGCAGCGGGCCGGCAGCTCGCTGGCGGATATCGGCCGCTACCTCGAGGACCCGCAGGAAGCCGAGCTCGAGGCCATCATCGGGAAATCCGTGGAGCGCCTCGCAGCCGAGCGCCGGGCGCTGGATGCGCAGCGCCGGTTCCTGCAGAAGACCCTCGAGCGCAGCCGGGCGCTGGCCCGATGGCGCGAGGCGGAGGAGGAGTGGCGCCTCGCCGACCTGGATGAGGAGCGGTTCTTCGAGACCGACCTCTCGGGCCTCTTCGCCGCGGAGGAGCCGGAGGCGGACAGCCAGGCGAAGGTGGAGGAGCTGGTGGGCGACGAGCTGTTCCTGATGGACCAGGGCCTGGCGAACCAGATGCAGGGAAGCTACCGCGTGGGCCTGCAGGCGCTGCTCGACGGGCACCCCGAGCACGACTTCCACCTGTGCATCGCGGCGGCGCCGGCAGGCCGCAAGCACACGCGCCGCACGCGGCCCGCCGGGCGCTACTTCCAGCGGCTGCGCTGCGCCAGCATCGACGGCATGCTGGCTTCGGGGGAATCGTACTTCCGAACCTACTTCCAGCTGCTGGACGAAGTGCGCGAACGCGGATTCGAGCCCATCGGCGACGTCTACGAACAGGAGCTCTCCCTATACACCGGCGACATCGCCGCCGAGGCCTACACCGAGCTGAGCGTGCAGGTCGAACGCAGGTAATCCAAGCAGGGCCCATGCGTCGAACCGGGCAGCAAGCAAGGCAGGCTGCCGCGGTGCATCGGCCTGCGCGGACCTGCAGGCTCTAAGGGAACGGCGCGGGATCGGGCGCGCAACACAACCCTCGAAGCGGAGCCCTGGATGGGAATCGCCCGCAAACAGCAATGCACATGCCTTATCATCGGAGATATGCACGGATAAGAAGGAGGGACGATGTCGCTTGAGAAGGCGAAGGCGCATCTGGCGGAATACGGGCGCGACGGGGATGTGATGGAATTCGATACCTCGAGCGCCACGGTGGAGCTGGCGGCCACAGCGATCGGCTGCGAGCCTGCGCGCATCGCCAAGACGCTCTCGTTCGCTGTGGGCGACCGCGTGGCGCTCATAGTGTGCGCCGGCGATGCGCGCATCGCCAATCCCAAGTTCAAGCAGCAGTTCGGGTGCAAGGCGAAGATGCTTGCCGCAGAAGAGGCCGCGGAGCGGATCGGCCATGCCGTGGGAGGCGTGTGCCCCTTCGGCGTGAAGGATGGCTGCGATGTCTACCTCGATGAATCCCTGCGCCGATTCGACACGGTCTACCCCGCCTGCGGAAGCTCCAACAGCGCCATAGCCCTGTCACCCGACGAGCTGGCGCAAATCGTTCCGGGCAGCACCTGGGCGGATATCTGCAAGCTGCCTTGACAGCCCTGTATAGCCTCCGCATTCGGCGTTCCGCGCCGCGCAGCATCATCCCATCCTGTTTCTGCAGAGTTTTGCCGCCGATTGTATGGTTCTCGATTTCACGCCACCGGCCCTAGATTCTTCCCGGATGAAAAGCCGCAGGTCGAACAACCGACACCCCTCATCGGGCCGCCGCTTGGCCGCTGACGGTTTCCCCACCTTGTCCCCGAACCATGCAATCGGCGGTATAACTCTGCAGAAATCACGATTCGCCGGCACTGGGCAGCGCACACGCACCGGCAGGATCGGACCAAACCGGCGCCCACCTTCCTGGTATCATGCGGGGAAGGAAAAGGGGGGCTTTTGCGCAGCAGCGATGATAGGAACTGGGAGCTGATCGAAGCGGCCATCGCCGCAGAATCCAGCGGGAAGGGCCCGCGGCTGTTTTCTTCGCGCAAGACCTTGTTCGGCATCCCCTCGGCCCTCGATCGGGAACTGGCCGCTTTGGAAGCGAGGGGCGATTCCCCGCAATCGGAGCCGGAAAACAGGCTGCAGGCGAAGACGAAAGCGGCAGCGCAACCTCAACCGGCGCCGAATGCGGAAGCGGCAGCGCCGGCACAACCCGATGCCGGAACGCAACCTCCGCCCCAGCTGGAATCGGAAGCAGAAGCGTCACCCCAGCCCGCACCCCATCGGACACCGGAACCCACCCCGCAGCAGCCCCATCCCGCCACCGGCCGCATCCCCGCGAAGCCCACCCTGGTGGAGCATCCACTGCCGCCGGTATACGACGGGAACTCCCGCGTGCTGGTGCTGGGAACCATGCCCTCGCCCAAATCCAGGGAGACCGGCTTCTACTACAACCATCCCCAGAACCGCTTCTGGAAGATCATGGCGGCGCTATTCGACGAGCCGCTTCCCGCCGGAAACGACGAGAAGCGCCAACTGGTGCTGCGCCACGGCATAGCGCTGTGGGACGTGCTGGCCCGCTGCACCATCGAGGGGGCAAGCGACGGCACTATCGCCGATTGCGTACCCAACAACCTGGGCGTTATCCTAGCCGAGGCCCCCATCGGGGCCGTGTTCTGCACGGGCGCGAAAGCTGCCGAGCTGTACCGCCGGCACTGCGAAGCCGCCACGGGCATCCCGGCCGTGCGCCTGCCCTCTACCAGCCCCGCCAACGCCGCCGTATCGCTCGACCAGCTGATAGAAGCCTATCGGGCCATCCTCCCCTACTGCATCGGGTGACAGGGGGACGTTCACTTTTGGCACGTTTAACAACGTGCCAAAAGTGAACGTCCCCCTGTCACCCCCGCCGCTTTACAGGGCGGGGTCGGCCACGCCGTTTGCGGCGAAGGCCGCGGCGCGATCGAGGCAGGTGGCGCACTGTCCGCAGGGGGCCTCGCCCCCCTCGTAGCACGACCAGGTGAGTTCGTAGGGAACCCCCAGCGCCAACCCCTCCGCCACGATATCGGCCTTGGTCGCGTGGGCGAAGGGAGCTTCCAACCGCAGCAGGCCGCCGGTGCCCTCGGCGATGGCGCGGCCCATGGCCTCCACGAACGCAGGCGAGCAGTCGGGGTAGGCCGCACCGGCCCAATCGTCCCGATGAGCACCGTAATACACCGCCGAGCAATCGAGGGAGAGCGCCATCGAAGCCGCCGCCGAAAGGAACAGCCCGTTGCGGAAGGGCACGTAAGTGCTCACGGGGGTGCCTTTCGCGGCAGCCTGCTGGCTGGCGTAGTCGCCCCGGGGCACCGGCCGGTCGGAATGGGCCAGAAGCGAGCAGCGGCTGTCGGCGAAGATGGCCCCCAGGTCCAGGAACCGCTGCTGCACGCCGTAATGGGCCGCCACCGCTTCCGCCGCCTGCACTTCGCGGCTATGGCGCTGGCCGTAGGATATGGAGAGCGCCACCACATTCCCCGCCCCGCAGCGCTCGACGGCCCGAGCCAGCAGCGTCGTGGAATCCACGCCGCCCGAGCACAGCACCAGCACCTTCTCGCCTGCTTCCATCGCCTTCCCCCTTCTGCTGCGCTCGGCTGCGGCCGCCGCGGGCCGCAGCCGAGCGCGAAGCCTACACGCCCTTGGCCTCCCCGGGCCAGATAATCTTATGAAGCTGCAGCTGCAGCCGCGCGCGGTGCAGCCCGCAATCCCCCATGGCCTGCACCAGCTGTGCCGGCTGGATGCTTCCCCACACCGGGCTGAGCAGCACGCTGCAGCGGTCCCACAGCCCCGCGCCGTCGGCGCATCGTCCCGCCAGCGCCACATCGTCCGGGCAGCCTACGACGAACTTCACGGCATCGCGGCTGTCCAGCAGGCCGTAGTTGCCCTCCAGCATGGCGCCGGACGCCTCCGCGCCGGCTGCAGGCATCTTCCAATCCACCGTGAAATGCAGGCTGCCGGGCAGGCCGCCGGCCGCCGCCTGTTCGCGCAGCGCCGCCAGGGGCGCCAGGTCGCAGGAGCCGTTGGTCTCGATCTCCACCCGCAGCGGCCAGGGGTCGCCCTGGGCCAGCAGCAGCCGCACCAGATCGCCCAGATGCGGCTGCAGCAGCGGCTCGCCGCCGGTGAGCGTCACCGCCGATACCCCGGTGCTGCGCACCCATTGCAGCAGGTCCTCGGCCGACAGCACCTCGACGGGCGCATCGGGTTCATTGGCCCAGGCTGTGTCGCAGTAGGCGCAGTGCAGATTGCAGCCGGCGAAGCGGATGAAAGCCGCCGGGCGCCCGGCGGCCAGCCCCTCCCCGTTCACGGATGCGAACCGCTCGGCCACGGGGAACCGCGCCGCCGCGCCGGCTGCGGCAGCGGTCCCGCTGCCATCTGCAGCCCCGGCGGCCGCACCCCGGGCGCAGCCGATCAAGCGTCCCCCCGATAGAAGGCGCAGTTGCTGGGCGTCTCGTATACCTCCACCTGTGCCACGGGCAGCCCCTGCCCGACCAGGCCGTCGAAGAACCACTTGGCCAGGTTCTCCGCCGTGGTGCGGAAGGGGAAGCTGTGCAGCACGAAGCCCTCGCGCTCCAGGCAGGCCAGGGTTTCGGGTGCCAGCGACCCCTCCTCTATAAGGAAGCGGTGGTCCAGGCTCTCCGTCAGGCCGCGCAGGGCGGCCTTGAAGTCGCCGAAATCAACTACCATATCCTTGCAGGTGCCCTCGGTCTGCAGCCGCGGCACCTCCAGATAGGCCACCACGCGCCAGCGGTGCCCGTGGAGGTTCTCGCATTTCCCGTGGTAGTCGGTAAGGAAATGCGAGGCGTCGAAGCTGCTCTCGGTCTTCAATCCGTACATGGGGTTCCTTTCGATTCGTCGGCAGAATTATAGGCCACGGCCCCGGGAAACGCGACCCCCTGCGGCAAGGGCCGCCCCAGTCCGCAGCGCTGCAGCCGGCACGGCCGGTCCAGCCCGAAGAGCACCGGGAAACCGCCCGGTCCTGCGCAGGCGCCCTCTAGCGCTCGTAATCGGCATCGGTGCGCACATCGAAGCGGTAAGCCGGGAATGCCTCGCGCATCCCATCGGCCACCGATTTCGCCACGGCTCCGGCATCGGCCTTGAAATCCACCACCAGGTCGAAGCAGCACACCTTGTCGCCGTCATCGACGTAGAATCCATGGGTGCCCAGCACCTCGGGGCGCCCCTTCACAAGAGCCTGCAGCTTCTCCCGCATGGGGGCGAAGCGGTCCGTGGTGTTCTCGGCGCTTATACCCACCGACGCCACCATGCCGTACTTCTGCTGCAGCCCCTCGGAGATGCTGCGCGTCAGCATGGCGATGCGCCGGGCATCCATGTCGTCGGGCACCTCGATGGACAGAAGGCCGATCAGCCGATGGGGGCCGAAATCGTCCAGCACGATATCGCAGACGCCCTTCACCGGAGGAAACGACAGCGCGTAATCCTCCACGGCCTTCACCAGCTGCTTGTCCTCGGGCTTCCCGATGATGGGCAGCAGGGCATCGCGCATGACCTCCAGGCCCGCTTTGCACACCACCAGCGATATGATCAGCCCCACGATGCCATCGATGTTCAGGCCCCAGAGGTTCTGGGCGAAGGCCACCACCAGGGTTCCCGCCGACAGCACGGCGTCGTAGTTGGAATCCACCCCCGAGGCGATCAGCGCCTCGCAATGGGTCTTGTCGCCGTAGTGCTTGAAGCACAGCCCCAGCCCCACCTTCGCGATGATGGCCACCACGATGACGACGATGGTGACGGTGGAATAGCTGGGCGTGCCGGGATCGATCATCTTCATGATGGACTCCCGCAGCGACAACGCGCCGGCCACCAGTATGATCACCGCGATGACGACGGATGTCAGGTACTCGACGCGCCCGTAGCCGAAGGGATGCCGGGCATCGGGGCGGCGCTGCGACAGCTTCGTCCCCACGATGGTGACGATGGATGACAGGGCATCGGTGGCGTTGTTCACGCCGTCCAGGATGATGGCGATGGAATGCGAGGCGAAGCCCACGGCCATCTTGAAGGCCACCAGCAGCATATTGCCGGCGATGCCGATGAGGCTCCCCCTCACTATCTCGCGCTCGCGGTCCATCGTCTGCGCCCCGCTTCCCCGGCCTCTCGCGCAACCGCACTGCCCGATGGCAGCCGGATGCTCCTTGCCCCATAGTGAACCTTCCGGGCACCGCTGCCCTGCAGGAGGCGAAACTGATACCGGACTGATGAGTTCGGCGCTATGCCGGCCCGATCGCAGCCCGCAGGCGGCTTGCGCCCGAAATCAGGGGTTCTGGCGCAACCGAGCCGGAATAACCTGCGCTGCCCGCATCGCAGCCACGGCCTGCGCCGCATTCCCCCGCCGGATGCCTTATGCTGTGTTCCGATGGAAACCGCCCGAAAAGCGAAAACAGAAAGGGGCTCGCCATGGGTTTCAGGAAGATAGCCGCACTGCTTGCCGCAACCGCGCTCGCGCTGGGAGCGCTTCTTGCCGCAACCGGCTGCGGGGCCAATGCCGAAGAGGCCATCCGCAATGCCATCATCGAAGAGCTGGACACCTATAAGAACATGGACGACAGCGTGCTGTCGGCTACATCCGAAGTGCTGGCCGGCCAGGGCCTCGAGGAGATGGGCATCGACTCCGAAGGACTGGCCGTCACCATCCTGGACGGATTCGACTACAGCGTTGACGATGTTACGGTAGAGGGCGATAAGGCCGTAGCTACGGTAACGATAGTCTCGAAGAGCTACAGCGATTTCGAAGCGGCCGTAGACGCGGCGATCGCGGAGGTCACCGCCGATCCCGCTGTTGCAGACATGTCGCAAGAGGAGATATACCAGCTGTACGGCCAGCGCATCATGGAGGCCATCGATGGGCTGCAGGCCAAGCCCGAGACCACCGAGGTGGAATACGCGCGCGAGGGGAATGCCTGGGAACCCGTCAACGGCGAGAAGTCCCTCAGCCACCTGGATAGCCTGGTGTTCGCCGAATAACGGCGGATCTGCAGCGGCGCAGCGGAGGGCGGCAGCTTCGGCTGCCGCTTTTTGCAGCGGCCGGCAAACGGGCAGGTGCCGCCCGCTGCCAACCTACAGGGGCATGGTGGTGGGAGCGTTGCCGCCATCCAGCACGAAGCGAATGCGCTCTTCCAAACGCTCGGCAGTGACAAGCTCGTCGAACAGGGGCGTCTTCATGCCATCGGCCACCAGCACGATGTAGGGCAAGGCCGCCACGGCGAACTTGATGCGCAGGCCCTTCTGCTCATCGACATTCACCAGGCAGAACTTCACGGCATCGCCGAAAGTTTCGGACAGCGCCTCGAAGGCGGGCACCATGGCATCGCACATATCGCACCAGCCGGCGGTGAACTTCAGCACGCAGGGTACGGGGCTGGCCGCCACTTCCTCATCGAAGTTTTCGTCGGTAATCGTATGGATCATAGAGCCTCCTTTCGGGCAGGCGCCGAGCGCCCCGGCTCTCCTGCACGCGTTGCGCCCCATCGTAGCATGAAGCCGCCCCGGCAGGCAGCCGAGAACACCCCATGCCCTTGCCAACCGGCGGCCGCGGCGCCGGGCGCTCCCCAAACCACTGGCTGCAACGCCAGGCCCCCGAAGCCTATGCCCATGATGCAAGCCCCTAACGCCGCCGGGCGACGACCCCGCGCAACGGGTTCAAACCCGGCCTACTTTCGAAAAATCGCCTTCCGATGGTCACTATCGTGACTTTTTAGAGCCATTTGCACAGAAGACAGAGCTGTCCCGCATCCGGCGAAAAGCGCCACCTGGGGTTATGCGTCGGACGATCCTCCGCGGCGTCCTCCGAGGGCCCTCTGCGGCACCGATTCGGGCCGAATGACTCTAAAAAGTCGGGTTTGTGACCACCGATGACCCGAAAACGAGAAGTACCGGGGCCGGGCGACTTGGTACACTGGCAAGGTACCGTTGATTAACACGAACCCCGAGGAGCAGCCGAACCATGAATATCGCCGTCTATTGCGGGTCGAATCCCGGAGCCGACCCGGCCTTCCTGGAAGCAGCGGGCACATTGGGCACCTGGATCGGCGAGAGCGGCAACGCCCTGGTGTACGGAGGCAGCTCCATCGGCTTGATGGGCGCCGTATCGAGCGCCGTCATGGCAGCCGGCGGCGAAGCCTACGGGGTAGAGCCGGGTTTCTTCATCGAAGCCGGCGTGGCCCAGCACAACCTGACCGAGCTCATCGTGGTGGACACCATGGAGCAGCGCAAAGCGAAGATGATCGAGCTCGCCGATGTATTCGTGGCCCTGCCGGGCGGCGTGGGCACGCTGGAAGAGATATCGGAGATCATGTCGCGCCAACGCCTGCGGCTGTGCCTGGGTCCCTGCTATTTCCTGGACCTCGACGGCTACTACGACGGCCTGGCCCAGCTGCTCGACACCATGGTGCAGTGCCATTTCCTGGACCCGGCCGACCGCAAGGAGTTCGTATTCTGCCCCAGCGTGGAAGACCTTATAGCGCACCTGGCCTCCCACGAGCTGCACGACTGCGAAGACTTGCAGCCCGTGGTGCCCGAAAGCAATATTCTTTGCGGGTAAAGATAAAAGGTATTCCGGCCTTCGAGTTCAAAACCGATCACGGCGAGCATCTTCTGGCGTAATGGCATCGACTCTGAATCCTAGCCCCTGGGGGCAATCCGTCTGAATGGCGCCGGAAAACGCAGGATAACCTCCCGGTTCTGCCCCGGTGACCTTACAGCAACAACGGCGCCTCCCCCCTGCCCGGCGGCAATCGGCTGCGATAGGTTGGAATACAGGAAACCCCGTTCTAAGGAGCCGCTATGCTTACGCTCGGATGCCATCTTTCCACCAAGGAAGGCTACCTGTTCATGGCCAAGGAGGCCGTGTCCATCGATGCCAACACCTTCCAGTACTTCACCCGCAACCCCCGCGGCGGCGCGGTGAAGAAGCTCGATCCGAAGGATATCGAGGCCTACCGCCAGTACGCCGCCGAGCACGGCATACAGACGATCTGCGGCTACGCCCCCTACGATGTGGAGCCCGCCAACCCCGAGATGGCGAAGCACGACTTCACCCTGATGGTGCTGGCCGAGGACCTCGCCCGCTTGGAGGACATCCCCGGGCAGTACTACCTGGTGCGCCCCGGCAGCGCCCCCGGCATCGGCGTCGATGAGGCCATCGCCAATGTGAGCGAGGCCTTCAACAAGACCCTCACCGCTACCCAGACCACCACGGTGCTCATCGACACCATGGCCGGCGAGGGCGAGCAGGTAGGCAGTAGCTTCCAGCAGATAGCCGCCATGATCGACGGCGTGAAGCTGCAGGACAAGATGGGCGTGTGCCTGGACACCAGCGCCGTATGGGCCGCCGGCTACGATATCGCAGGCGACCCCGAGGGCGTGCTGGACGAGTTCGACCGCACCATAGGCCTGGACAAGCTGAAGGCCGTGCACCTGAACGACTCGAAGGAGAAGCGCGGCAGCCGCGTCGACCGCCATGCCCCCATCGGCGAAGGCGAGATAGGCTTCGATGCCCTGGCAGCCCTCACCAATAACCCTCGCCTGGCGGACGTGGCCTTCTACCTGGAAGAGCCCCACTCCACCCTGGTGATCTACGAGCGCGACATCCAGCGCTTCCGCGCCGCCTACAAGGGTTAGCCGTACCGGAAACAACATTACAGGCGAAGAGGGCTCCCGAAACGGGAGCCCTCTTCCATTGCCAAGGTGGATGCATGGTCGCAAAACCAAGCAAAGCGATAGGCAGCGCTGAATCGGAACCGCACGCCATAAATCGAAAGCCGGAACAACGCAGCGCCGGGGGCCGGGACCGCAGCTTTCAACCCCCTTAAGCGTTGCGAGGAGTGAAAGCGGAGGTCCCGGCCCCCGGCGCGGACAGGAGGCGTCAACGCAACAGCCATCCCGTAGGCAGCGAAAGCGCGGCGCGGGCAACCGCTCCCCTGCGCCGCGCCCACGACCCCCGACAAACGCTACTTCACGAAGGTCCAGGTAAGGGTGTCGCCGTCCTGCGGGATGCACTCCGCGGGCGAGCCCGCCTGCTCGGCATCGTTCAGCAGATAGGCCCAGTGGCTGCCCTCGCCCGCATCGCCGTTCTCCAGACCGCCAATGGCGATCACCTGGGCATTAGCCCCCTCGCCCTGCACGTCCACCTCGCGGCCCGTCCCCTTCAGGAACTCCAGGGCGCTGGTGCCCGCGGGCGCCTGCACGTCGATGGTCTCCTCGGCGAACTGCAGGGGCGTATCCACATCGGTGGCCTTCGTCACCGCTTCCTTCATGGCCACCGTAACCGTTATCTCGTTCCCGGCCTGGGCGGCGGCATCGGAAGCCGTTACCTGGCTGCCCGCCGTCGAGGCCTCGGAGGCGGCGCTCGCCGCCGCACTAGCCCCGGAAGCCGCCGCAGCCCCGCTCGAAGCCGTGCCCGAGGCACCGCCCGACGAGCATCCGGCCAGCGCCAAGGCGCCCATCATCAGCAGGGCCGCCGCCATCGCGGCAATCGCCTTCGCGCCGCCGGCCCCCAGCCCGATCTTCCTGTTCTCCTTCATCGCATACCTCCTAGGATATATCCTTCGCCACCGAATAGAAGCACCCTACATCCACGGCTGCACCATGGTTATGGGCATGGCCGCCACCAGGATGAGCAGGCGCAGGGTGAAGCCGCCCACCAGCACCAGGATGTCCGAGGCCGCGCTTATCATGTGCCCCGTGCGCGACTCCTCCACCTCGCGGGTGGACATGAACAGCATCTTCCATTCCAGGATGGTGGGCACCATCAGGCCCAGCAGTATGAAGACCAGCCAGAAGGCAAGGGAGTAATCGCCCGCCACCAGGTTCATCACCGAGGTCCAACCGGCGCTCTCGGCGCTGTTGGCCGTGATGAACATGAGGCTGGCCACCAAAAACAGCTCGAAGATGGGCAGGTAGAAATGGAACTTCTTGAAATCGCCCGATTTGTTGAACTCGCTGGGCGAGCGGAATATGCCCACCAGCAGGATGGCCGCCATGCCGGTTGATACCGCCGACACCAGGAACAGCACCGGCAGCAGCGCGTTGTTCCACAGGGGGAAGGTCTTCGCCACGCCCAGCAGGCAGCCGGTGTAGACGCATACGCAGATGCCCAGGATGCCGCCGACCACGTCGAGCCATTTGGGGATCTTCAACCCCTTGCCCAGCAGGTCCATGATGGCAACGATGAGCGCGATCACCACGAATACCGCCAGGAACACCACGCCCCAGGTCATAACCGAGCCGAAGTTGGTCAGCAGGAACACGAAGCGTAGCGGGTTGTGGAAGCCCGCCGTGGCGTCGAACATGAGCAGCACCAAGCCGATGATCACGGTGATCGGGGCGATGATGCGCCCGTAGCGGATCAGATGCACGCAGTGGGGCGTGCGCAGGCGCAGGTAGGCCGCACCGGCGAAGGCGCCGCCGCCCAGGCCTGCCAGGAACAGGTACCATGCGATTATGGTTCCCCATACGGGTTCGAATGTCATCCCGATCACCTCACGTAAAACACTTTGGACTTGGTCAGATCGCCCGCGATGGGAGCCGCCTTGGTCCGCGCTATCTCGCGCACCAGCTGGCTATCGGGGTCGTCCAGGTCGCCGAATATGCGGGCGCCCGTCAGGCAGGCCTCAACGCAGGTGCACATCTTCGTGCCCGTCTGCTCGGCGGAGACGGTGCAGAAGCGGCATTTGTCCACCGCCCCCGTGCGGGAGTTGCGCACGCGCACCTGGTAGGGGCAGGCCGCCATGCAGTACAGGCAGCCGATGCAGCGCCCCTGATCCACCGTCACAATGCCGTCGGCGCCCATGTGGGCGGCGCCGGTGGGGCACACCTGGGCGCAGGGGGCGTCCTCGCAGTGCATGCACTGCAGGGGTACGTTCTCGACCCTCACATCGGGCAGGCTGCCCACCTCGCGCTGCTCGAAGCGGATGAAATCCTCATCGGGCAGAAGGCCGTTCTGACGCTGGCAAGCGGTCCTGCACGTATAGCAGCCGATGCACTTCGTCGTATCTATCAACATGCCGTAACGTGCCATCATTCACCTTCTTTCCACAGCCGGACCAAGGCCTCCTGCGTGCACAGGGTGCCGTAGCCCTCCTCGATCGCCGGCTCGCAGAAGAGGGCCGGGTTGAACCCTTTGCCGCAGGCCGTATGCTGCTTCTCGGAAGTGCGGCCGAAGCCGCTGGGCAGGTACACGGCCGTGGGCACGATGCGCTGGGTCACGAAGGCCCGGCCCCGGTAATCGGCCGCATCGTTGGAAACCACCACCGTATCGCCCGTGGAAATCCCCAGGGCCGCCGCCACATCGGCGTTGACCCATACGCTATCGAGGTCGTACATCTCGGCGATATCCATGAGCTCTTCCACGTTGTAGCCGCGGGCGCCCAGGACCGACTGCTGGCCCGAGATAAGGCGGAACCGCATATCCTGCAGCCCCTGGCCGCCCTCGGTGACGAAGACGGTGCGGTTCTGCTGCCCCAGGTTCATATCGTCGGCTATGACGGCGCGCACGTTCGATTCCTGCAAAGGGGGCACCCACACGGGCGGCCCGGAGAGGCCCGCCTGCTCGCAGGCATCGCTGACGCACTGGATCTTCTTCGCGGGCGTGGGCCACACCCCGTCCGCCGCCACCGTCGCCACATCCACCGCCGCGCTGCCGTCCTGGCGCAGCCCCTCCAGGCCGATTGCCACGGGCGCCAGCTGCAGGGCCGCCGCCTCGTCCAGCGAGAACCCGAAGGCATCCCCCACGCCGCAGGCTCCGGCCAGGGCGCTTATCGCGGCATCGACCGGCAGGGCGTTCGAATCGTCATCGGCCAGCACGGCGCTTGCCACCGACACCGCCGCCTGGGGCGTCTGGGCGAACTGGGGCAGCGAGTCGGCCTCGAGATAGCTGCACAGGGGCAGCACGTAATGGGCCAGCTGGGCCGTCTGGGTCATCTGCTGGCTCAGGCACACGAACAGGTCCATGTCCTGCAGGGCATCGACGACCCCGGGCAGGGCGGCGTAGTCGTAGGCGATGTCTGCCTCCAAGGCGAACAGGGCCTTTATCGTGCCGAAGCGGGCCAGCTCGATCCCCTGGGCAAGCGAGGCGCCGAAGGGCCGCCCCAGGGGGAAGTCCGTCTGGGCCGGCGCCACGGCAAGCGTTTTGCGGGCGCCCGGCACCGGCGGCACCGCCGCTTGGAAGGATACCGCCGAATAATCGTGGGGCATCAGGGCCCCGCCGGGTTGGTTCCACGCACCGGCCAGCGTGTTCAGCAGGCACACGGCCCGGGCCGTCTCGCCGGAGTTCGCATAGGCCGTGCCGCCGATGCGCCCGTTGCCGTATTCCAGGGCAACGCGGGGGGCCGCCTCGGCCACGCGGGCGGCCAAGGACTCTATGCGGTAGCTGTCCACGCCGGTTATATCCTGGGCCCAGGCGGCCGTGCAGCCATCGATGGCCGCGGCCCATTCCCCGAAGCCCTCGGCATTGGCCTCGACGAAGGCCTTGTCGTAGCGGCCGTCGCGTATCAGCTGGTTGCAAAGGGCCAGCAGCAGGGCCAGCTCGGTGCCGGGGTTCACCGCCATCCACTCGTCGGCAAACGATGCCAGGGTGCCCATGCGCGGGTCGATGGCCATTATGGGCACGCCCGCCTCGCGGGCCGCCTGCAGGGATGCCGCAAGGTCCGGGGTCGTTATGTCGGCATAGCTGGTATCGACCAGCAGGATCATCTGCGCGTTGGCGATGTCGGGGATGTAATCGCCCACCCCGATCACCTGGGCGAAGGCCGCAGCCTTCCCCACGTTCTCGGTCACATCGTCGACGAACACGTTGCCGCTGCCCAAAGCCTCCATGAAGCGGGGCCCATAGGCGGCAGCGGTGGCGGACAGGCCGTCATAGGCCAGGGCGACGGCTTCGGGGCCCGCCCCCTCCATCACCTCGGCCAGCTTCGCGGCTATCTCGCCCAGGGCCTCGTCCCAGCCGATGGTCTGGAAGCCGCCCCCCTCTTTCCGGCGCAGGGGGTTCTTCACGTTGGCCGGCGAGAAGGCGCTCTGGGTGAAGCCGAACCCCCGGGCGCACAGGTTGCCCGCCGCCAAGGGGCTCGCGGTATCGCCGATCACCTTCCCCAGCTGGCCGTCCACCACATAGGCGGTATAGCCGCAGCCGTTGGGGCAGCCTTGGCAGATGGTGTGCACCTGGCTGCTCTCGGGCCGGGCCCGCACGCCTATATCGCCGTCGCCGTTGCCGTTGGCCAGGGCCGTGGCGGGGCCCAGGCAGGCGGCAGCAGCGCCGGCAGCGGTGCATCCTGCCAGGAAGGTCCGGCGTGTCAGAGGTCGTTTCAACATCTCGATCCTCCTCACGTCTAAGCGTCGACCAGGGTTATGGTGCGCACCACGCCGGCATCGAGGGCCGCTTGCGCGATGTTCTTCCAATCGACGAACTGTATGGCGCCGTTGGGGCACTGCTCAGCGCAGCGGCCGCACGAGACGCACTTCGTGGAAACGCCGGTCTCGGAATCGATGCGGGGCATGTTCCAGGGGCAGGCCTGAGCGCACATGCCGCAGCCGATGCACACGGCGTCATCCACCACGCGGGCGCCCGTCTGCGGATCGGCGTATATGGCATGCACGGGACAGTAGTTCGCGCACCAGGGGTCCTCGCACTGCTTGCAATGGGCCACGGTGAACTGGCAGTCCTCGTATATGCCGTCGCCGGTGTCCACCCCGGCGCCGAAGTTGTAGTTATCCCACACGCGCACGCGGGCGATGTGCTGGCAGACCCGGCCGTCGTTCTTCAGCGTGCAGCTCATCTCGCAGCGCTGGCAGCCGGAGCATTTCGCCCGGTCGGTCACGATCATCTTCAAGGGAGTGGTGCGGATATCTATGCGCCCCGAGGCGATGGAGCGCTCGGTCACGCCCCAGGTGGCCAGCACGCCGCCGGCCACCAGGCCCACGACGCCGCATCCGCACATGGCCAGGACATCGCGCCTGGTGAAAATATGCTTCTTCTTGGGTTGGGTCCCCTCGCCTTCCGGCCCGGGGGCATTCGCGCCCGGCATGGCATCCGCATTCTGCGGATCGTTTTCCGAGGCATCCTTCACGAAAGGAATCTTGGATTCGCGGATCCCCTCTTTCTCGGCAGCCATTGCAGCCTCCTTTTACCTTAATCCCTGCTCTTTAAAAGGAGAGCTCCATCGCCTTGTTTTCAGCACAGCACCAGTGATGGCTGCAATTCTACATCTCACCGAAAACATAATGTGTTTTCTGTAACTTTATTGACATATTGGCGTTCCTTAATGTAACAACTTTGTTTCCTCTGGCGCTCCAGGGGCGCCGAAGCACCCGGAAGCACTATGATTGGCCCCAGAGCTGAACTCCGAACCGCCTGTTTTCGTCGGCACAGCGCAAAACAACCGAAGGTTTGGAGAACCGAAATGGCTGATACTAAGTCCTATGGCTGGGCCGGTAAGGTCCTGAGGGTCAACCTTACCGATGGCTCCGTCACCACATTCCCCACGGAACCGTACAAAGACTACATCGGCGGCATGGGCCTGGCGAACAAGATCATGTTCGACGAGGTCCCCGCCGGCACCGACCCCCTGGCGCCCGAGAACAAGGTGGTGTTCGCCGTGGGGCCCCTGACGGCATCGGGGGTGCCCTTGGCGGGCCGCACCACCATCGCATCGCTTTCCACCTTCACCAAGGATAAGCAGATCGTGGATGCCCACTGCGGCGGCATGCTGGGCGCCCGCATAAAGCAAGCGGGCTACGACGGCATCGTGATAGAGGGCAAGGCCGACAAGCCGGTATATGTGATGGTCGACGACGACGATGTGAAGATCAAGTCGGCCGACGGCATATGGGGCCTGGGCACCCGCGCCACCACCGAGACGCTCTGCCGCCGCGAGGGACTCGACGTGGTGGTGGCCACCATCGGGCCGGCCGGCGAGAACCTGCTGCCCTACGCTTGCATAATCAACTCGCGCAACCATTCGGCCGGCGCGGGGACCGGCGCCGTTCTGGGGTCGAAGAACATGAAGGCCCTGGTGGTGCGCGGCACGGGCACGGTGAACGTGGCCGACCCCCAGGCGGTGGCCGACCTTTCGGACTACATGCTGCGCGAGATAATCGGGTCGAACAACAACCACGTGGTGCCCAGCACCCAGCAGGAATGGGCCCAATACTACGACAAGGGATCGCGCTGGACGGCGCGCAACGGCCTGTACTGGGCCCTGGCCGAGGGCGGCCCCATCGAGACGGGCGAGCCCAAGCCGGGCAACCTGAACACCGTGGGCTACCGCTGCATGAAGTCGACCAAGGACGACGGCCCCGCCGCCGAGAAGTACACCATAAAGATGGACGGCTGCCACGGCTGCCCCATCCACTGCTATTCCGACATGTACGTGCCCCAGAGCGCGGAGAACGGCGGCTATGCCACCACGGGCAACACCTGCGTGCCCAACTTCCCCTTCAAGTACATGATCAAGATCCTGGGCACCGATATCAAGGACGAGACGGAGGAGAGCCTCATCTGGAACCAGGTGATCGGCTCCACCGTGGACGACCTGGGCCTGTGGTGCAACTACGCCCAGCTGTACCGCGACATCGCCCATTGCGTGAGCTCCGGCGTATTCGAGCGCGTGCTGCCGCCCGAGGAATATGCGGAGTTCGACTGGAACAAGTTCTATACCAACGACCCCACCATCATGCCGCCCCTGCTGCGCAAGATCGCCGAGAACGACTCGGAGCTGGCCATGGTAGGCCACGGCACCTATGTGTGGACCGAGCGCTGGGACGATATGGCCTGGAACGACACCGTGGCCTCGTGCATGATCAGCCCCCGCGGCTGGCCCGTGCACCACGCCCATGAGTGCTTCGGCCAGGTGGGGCTGCTGTACAACTGCCTGTTCAACCGCGACGATATGATCCACTCCGCCGTGAACTTCCAGGGCAGCGGCCTGCCCTTCGAGCTGAAGCAGCAGATTGCCGCCGAGATCTGGGGTGGTGCCGACGCCATCGACATGGACAAGAACTACACGCCCATGAACGAGCACAAGGCCAACTTCACCTGGTGGTCGGTGGTCACGGATGTGCTGCACGACTCCCTTACCCTGTGCAACTGGGTATGGCCCATGACCGTCTCGCCCACCGAGGCGCGCAACTACCGCGGCGACCTGGACCTGGAGGCGAAGTTCTTCAAAGCCGTCACCGGCCGCGAGGTGACCACCGAGGACCTGTACAAGGCCGGCGCCAAGATCATGACCCTGCAGCGGGCCAACACCGCCCGCGGCATGACCGATGCCTCCGGGCATATGGGCACCAACGACTTCCGCACCTACCACGACATGGTGACGGAATGGCCTTTCACGAAGGACCCGGACAAGGCGCCCTTCAGCGAGGGCACCGACAAGATGGAGAAGGAAGACTACCAGACGGGCCTGACCATGCTGTACCGCTGCTTCGGCTGGGACGAGCAGCTGGGCTGCCCCACGGCCGCCTGCCTGGACGAGTACGACATGCCCGACGTGAAGGAAGAGCTGCAATCCCTGGGGCTTTTGCCCTAGGGAGCCGTCGCAACCTGCCGGCTCTGGTGCCCGGTACCGGTTTTCGGGCGCCATCCCCCTTCGGTTCCGCCCCCTGAGCAGCCTCGGGGGGCGGTTTTGCGCGCTATACGTTCATGAAGCGCTCCACCGAGGCCCATTCGGCCAGAGACCGGGCCAGCTCGGCGCTCAGGTGCTCGGTGGAGTAATAGTAGACGTCGCCGTTGCTGGCCTCCAGGCGGGCCAGGTCGGCGTAAGCGGGGTTCCGGTGCGCTTCGTCCCACAGGGCCGCCACCATGGCGGCGTCCATGTTGAAGGGGCGGTTGGCCAGGCTGGTCTCGGCCAGGGGGCGCGGATACAGGCGGGAGTCCTCGCGCACGCAGTAGGCGAAGGCGGCCAGCGGATCGTCTTCCTGAGCCAGGAAGGCCCAGCGGGCGAAGCTGGGCTTCATGTAGGCGCTATCGTAGAGATAGGGGGCCTTGCCGCCCCGCAGCACGCGGATGCCCTCGTTGCGCAGCGGCCGGCGCCGGGGGGCCGCCGGCTCATCGGTTTCCACCAGGCCCCACTGGCCATCGACCTGCACCAGCTTGTAGCCCTCGGGGGGCACCAGCCCGAAATCATCGTCATCCGCCGAATCCGGAGTGCCGTAATCGAGGACCCGCTTGGTAGGAGGCATAGCGGGGGCCTCGGCCGCATCCGCCTCTGCCTTCCCGGCTTGCGCCCGGGCGCCGAATATCCGGGGGATGCCCACGCCGCGGTTGGCGAACTCCGAGGGCTGCGCCGCCGCCGGCTCGCCGCCGGATGCAGCATCCGCCGTGCCGGCCGCCAGGAGGTCCGCCGCCTCATCGGCCATCCCCTCCTGCAAGCTTTCCAACACCAGCGCCTCGAACTCTGCGGGCATCAGGTGGGCGGGCACCAGGTCGGCCCAATCGGACGGACAGGTCAGCAGGCCGCGGCCGGTATTGGCCCGCACCCGCCCGAGCACATCCGCCACGGCATTGTGCTGGGCCAGCTCGTTGGCGGCCTCTTCCTCTTCCATGCGGCATTCCAGCCGCGATTGGCGCAGCGAGCAATGCTCGGCCATGATGCAGGGAACCGAGAGCTCATCGCAGGGGACCGCCTCGTCCAGCTGGGCCAACGAGGCGCCGTCGCGCAGCAGGAAATCGCCCACCAGGGCCCGCAGGGCGCACACGGCGAAGTAGAGGGCATGGGCCTTGTCCGAAGGCACGCCGTCCACCATCCCGCTTACGTCGTCGACGGTCACCGCAAGGGCGTCCTCGATGCCCTTGCCCTCGATGAAGGCGCACACGGCGCTGGCACAACCCGTCATGGCCAGGCAGCCCCGGGCTTTGAAGCCCGCTGCCTCTATGATGCCGGTCTGCGGGTCTATGCGGGCGAACAGCCGGCAGGCGACCTCGCCGCGCTTGGACTTCCCCACCATGCTCTGGGCGTTGAAGCCCTCGGGGGCTCCGGAGTTCTTGAAGTCTGCCACGATGGCCAGCAGCCGCTCCGAATAGGAGGTCACCTCGTCGGCCACCTCGGTCTGGTACACATCGGCCGTCCGCAGCAGCACCCGGTCATCGGGTTTCCGATAAACATTCCGCTCCGACATATCGCACCTTCCCTAGCAGTATCGCCACCCCTACAGCTTACCCCTTCCCCACAGCAACCCGAAAAGTTTTCTCCCGGTCGTAACCTGAGTTACGAGCCAAGCGAAGCGACGGCTCGGAGGCTGCAACGGCCGAGCGAAGCGATGGCCCGCAGGAAAGCCATGCGGGTTGGCGCTAGTGATCGTTGGAGCCGAAAGCGTTCTTCATGTTCAGGCTGCGGGTGAACAGCACGGAGTCGAGCAGCTGCACATTCGCCTGGCGCACCTTCTCGGCCAGGGCCTCGTTCGATGCCTCCAGCGCCGTCATCACATCGGCGGAGTCCATGGCATCCAGGTTCAGCCCCTTCTGCTGCGCCATCTGCTGCAGCTCGGCATCGGTGGCTGCCAGGGCGGCGTAGCCGTCGGCCAAGGTCTGCTGCTGGTAGCCGGCGATGGCCTCCATGTTGTCGAAGTATTCCGGGTCGGCCAAGGCGGCCACCAGACGGTTCGTCCAGTAGAAGCTATCGGTGGACACCTCCAGCGACGTATCCAGGTAGGCCGGGATATCCCTTACGTTGGCGTACATGGCGATGGCGGTGTTGAACGGGCCGGACCCGAAGGCCACCCACTGCACGCCGCGCGCTGCCGCGGGCGCATAGGGGCGGATCTGCAGCACCGAGCACTCGCAGGTGCGGTTGATGCCGATATCGCGGAAGCGGTGCCGGCTCTCCTCGGTGCCCTGCAGGCCGTAGGGGTCGTACACGGTGCCGTCATAGGTGGACGACAGCAGGTTCTTCACATCCATCACGGATATCTTCGCCGCCGGCTTGAAACACCAGGGGATGTCGAAGCTCTCGGGGCCGTACTTGGGGTCGGCTCCGCAGAAATCGGGCGAATCGCCGTTCAGCATCTTGCACATATACCAGGCCCGGGGGTTGTTGTACACCTGGTCGAGCCAGGTGTAGCTGCCGAAGGCCTGACGCGGGTTGAACACGGCCGGCACGCCTTCCACCAGCTCGCCTGCTTGCCCGGCACCGTCGCCCATGGTCACATCCAGGTGGTTGGCGGCCATCCAGGAGGCAAGGTCCTTGCTGCACATGAAGTCGTGCTGCTCGCCCAGGGCATCGCGCAGGTCGAAGTAGTCGATGCCCAGGCGGTTGGGCTGGGCCACGTAGCAGTCGTCGGGCACACGGCGGGCAATCCAGTGGTGGCCGCCGACGGTTTCGATGTACCAGATGTCATCGACATCGCCGAAGGCCACGCCGTTCATCTCGTAGGTGCCGTATTGCTCCAGCAGCGAACCCATGCGCTCCACGCCTTCCTTGGCGCTGCGGATATAGGGCAGAAGGATGGTCACGAGGTCCTCCTCGCCGATACCGCCGGGTTGCTCGGGGCGGTAGCCCGCATCTCCGGGCTTGCCCGAGGCCGGCCGATAGGCCACCAGGGGGTCGGCCCCCAGCACCCGGGCGTTGGTGGAGATGGTCTCCGTAGCCGTGATGGATACGTTGGCGGCGTTTATGCCCGCCTCGCCCCACACGCCGGCCGCCGGGTCGGTGTTGGGCGTGCAGACATAGCGCAGCGGATTGTCGGGCAGCTCGATGGTAAGGTGACTGGTCACCCCCGTGTAGGTGCGCGGCTGGTCGGCCGTTTCGACGCATACCATGCTCTTGGCGTTGAAGGTGCCGTTCTCGCAGTCCTCGTTGCGGGCGATCAGGGTAGAGCCGTCGTTCGTCGCCCTCTTGCCCACGAGCAGCGTGGTGCAGGCCATGATGGCCTCCTTTCCTGTAATGAGCCCGCACCGGCGTGCGGTGCGGGCTTCAAGACTCAAGCGCTTGCGTCCGTGGGGTTAGCAGCCGGCTGGAACGGTTCAGCTTTGCGGGAAAAGACAGAACGCAAGCGCTTGGTCCTCGGGTGGAACCCGGGTGCCGGCCGTTCGCGGCACCCGGGCGGTGCGGGGGAGCCTCGCCTCCCCCGGCGATTAGAGCATCTCCTGCAAACCGGAGATGACGGGATTGAAAGTCGACCAGAACGGCCACTCGATGGGCTCGGTCTTCAAGGCCTTCTTCTGGGCGGCGGTCATGAACTGCTTGTCGATGGCCACCTCGTACACGAAGTTGTCGAACCACCAGTCGTCGCACACGAAGTACCCGTTGTTGCCGGTCTTCTTGCCGCCGTTCTCGGTGCCCCAGCTGTTCTCGATCTTCCACTTCGTCGGCTTGCCGTCCACGATGTCCACGCCGGCGATCACCATGGCATGGGTGGGCAGGCTCTCATGGGTGTCGTAGCGCTGCTGCTTGTCCATGTCGAACTTCACGCCGAACAGGGCCTCCAGATCGTACAGGTCCTGGGCCATCACGCCGGCCATGCGGTCGCAGTGCTGCAGCACATCGCTGCCGAACCACACGGGGATGCCGGCCTTCAGCTGCTTGATGACCAGGGCCTTCAAGTCGTCCATGGGCACGTTCAGGTACAGGTTCTGGCGCTCGGGGATCTGGTCGGAATCCTGGATGGCGTACATGCGGTTGTAGGGGCGGTCCTCGCCGGGCACGTTGATCACGCCGATGTAGTTGTCCAGGTTGATGGGCAGGTACTTCTTATAGAACTGCAGGGGCGTCACGTCCTTCAATATATGGTACTTGCCCTTGCTGTCCTCGTACTGGAAGGTGAACTTCTGGGGCGGCTCGCCGAAGCACACGGCCAGGATGCGGTACACCTCGTCGAGCATCTTGGCGATGGCGGCCTTGGTGCTCTTCTTGGCGCGCACCATCCCGCGCAGCTTGATGCCGTCCTGGCGCAGCAGGTGCGACAGCACGGTGTTCAGCTCGGCGGTGTCGTTGGTGCAGTGGGTCTCGCTCATGGCCTGATGGGGCACCACGCCGTACTTCTTCACCAGGGCGCAGATCATATCCCAGTCGCCGCCGTCGGCCATGGGGGCGCTGAACAGCCAATCGACCTCGCGGTCATCCAGGCTCTTGTCGGCCGTGTCCACCACATGCTGCAGGAACCAGGCCGCGCGCTCCAGCTTGCTGTAGAAGGCCAGGTAGGCCTGGGACAGCTCGAAGGTGCCCTTGGGCAGGTCGAGCTCCTTCTCGATATGGAAGCGCAGGGTGTTCAGGCAGGCGAACATCCAGCAGCGGCCCGAGCGCTTCTGGTTGGCCACGGCCTCGCTATCCACGTCGATGCTGAAGGCGAAGTTCGCCGGCGACAGGTTCTCCAGCACGCCCACGCTCTCGGCCGAGGCCAGTATGCCGTTCTTGGTAACGGCCCGCTCGGCCACCTGCTGGGTGGTTGCCTTCTTGTAGGATTCCGCCATCTTGGCGATCTGCTCTTTCGACAGTTCCATTTCTATCATCCTCTCCATAGGTGCGGTGCTTTGCCTGCATTGCTATATCCAGGGCACCGGGCCGCTGCGAGGGCGGCCGCGGGCGCCCGAATCTCCGCGCTAATCGAACAAGGTCCAGGGCTGGGTGGGGCGGTCCTGCAGATAGCCGTCCATCCACTTCCACAGCGGGTGCTGCTCCATGAACCGGGCGGCATCGAACTCCACGCCGTCGGCGCGGCCGTAGCGGCCCCACATGGTCATGTTCTTCACGTCGTCGGGGCCGGCCGCCTTGGCATCGCAGCTGCCCGCCGGGTAGAACGGGATGTTCCACACGGCATCGGGGTCATCGGCGTAGTACTGCGGGTCCACATCGTAGTGGGCGCAGACGCAGCGGCTGGACGGGCAGTCGTAGCCCAGGTACACATCGTAGGTGTCGGCCAGCATCTCCTTCACGGCCGCAAGGTCGATCTTGCCGTAGTACCGGTCGATCAGCTCCATCCAGCGCTGGCGGCGGGCGCCGGTCTGCTGGCGCGGGTCGTTGAAGCCGTTGTCCTTGCACTCCAGGTTGCGGATGCGGGGGTCGAACACCGCGTTGCAGCCGAAGAAGGTGCCGTCCTTGGTGCGCTCCAGGCTGGTGAACTCGAGGCCCTGCTCGAAGCGGGCTATCTCGCCGGTGTTATGGTCGGCGATCAGCCACGCATTGGCGTAGCCGCCGTTGTTGCCGGCGTCCAGGCGCTCCACGAACTCGTCGATGGTCTTCGCAAACTGGATGGCATCGCGGATGCGCACCCATTCCGGCACGCCCTGGTCGCTGTAGCGGTCGAAGCCGGCCAGGGTGGTCTCGGTCACGTTCAGCCCCGAGGCCGACACGTAGAAGTCGGTCATAGAGGCCAGCATGCACGGCGCGGAGGCCTGCATGATGAAGTCGTAGCCCTCGTCGACCTCCACGTGCTTGCACACGTTGAAGTACTGGCCGCTCCAGAACTCGTCGAAGCTCTCGTGGCCCAGGTACGGCTTGCCGTCCACCGTGGCCGAGCCCGTGGCGGCGATGGCCGAGCAGTGCTCCTTGCGATGGGTCTTCATCAGGGGCCGCTCCATGATCTTGCCGGCGTTCTGCGGCCACCAGTAGCCGGTTATCTCCATCCAGTCGTTCCAGGCGATCATATCGTCCAGGCTGCTGGCCATGCCGGCGGCGGTCAGGCCGTCGGCCATGCCCTGCAGCTCGTCGGCATAGCGCCGGGGAATCGCCGCCTTATGCAGCCGCAGCGCCTGCTCGGCGAACCACTCGTAGGTCTTGCCGAAGGTTTCCAGGGTCATGAACTTGTACACCCGCAGGGCATCGGCGTACTCGTCGGCCAGAAGGTAGCCCTCTTGGAAGCCGCGCTCGTAGGCGGTGCCCTTCACCTTCAGGTGCTGCCAGCCGTTCTTCTGCTGGCATTGGGCCCTGTCCACCACGGCCTGTTGCTCTTGGGTCAGCATGGGAATCTCCTTCGTTCCTCGGTTTGCCGGTATTCGCTAGTCCTGATGCCGCTTCTCGTAGAAGGCGGCAAGCTCGGGGGCCATCTTTTCCAGCGTGGGCTGGTCCTCGTAGGCCATATGGCCGTTCTCGTGCACGTGGTACTCGATGCGCTCCTTCAGGTAGTCCGGCAGGAACATCTTCGACATGGCGTGCTTCACGTTCCAGAACGGGGTGGCCGCATCGTGGATGCCGCCGAAGAACAGCACGCGGCAATGGGGGTTGCGGCGCAGGGCCGTGCCCATGTCGTAGGCTGTGTTGGGGCAGCTGGGGCTGCCCATGGTGCCGGGAGCCTGGTGCGTCCAGTTCCATTCCTCGTTCACCTTCATGGAAAGCAGCATGTTGTTCGGCGAGCCCTTGAAGCCCGTCTCCTGCACCAGCTTCATCCAGGCGGACTGGTCGGGGGTCATGATGGCATCGCCCGAGGGGTCCTCGCCGGCGAAGAACTCGTTGTCGCCCTGCACGTCCATATAGGCGGCCTCGGTGAAGCGCATGTCGTAGCGGCCGCAGAACAGGCCCTCGTCGGCCAGGATGGCCTTGCGGAAGGTATCCAGCTCGATGCGCAGGTGGCGCTTCTGGATGAACTCGGCGGGAAGGCCGATCAGCTCGGACATCTTCTGGGCCACGGCCATCTCCTCGCCCGGGTCCAGCTCGTCGCTCTTCACCAGGGCGCGGCCCAGCTCGTCATCGACAAACTGCCAGGCCTTGTCGAACCACTCGAACTGGTCGACGCCCTTGCCGGCCTTGCCGAAATAGTTCGCCGTGGCGGCGTACACCGGCACCATACCCATATAGTAGAAGTCGTTGCCGGAGAGCGTGTAGGCGTAGTCCAGGATGGTGGACTGCTCGATGACGCCCGTCACCGCGATGCCGTGCTCGCCCAGCACGCGCATCAGCACGGCGTTGCGCATGGTGCCGTAGGACTCGCCGTACAGGTACAGCGGCGCGTTCCAGCGGTCGTGGGCCGTCAGCCATGCGGCGATGCCGCGCATGAAGGCATCGGCGTCGCCGTCCACGCCCCACACCTTCTTGGGATCGTAGCCGGGGGCCACCTTCGAGTAGCCGGTGCCCAGGGCGTCGATGTACACCAGGTCGGTGCTGGGCAGCAGCGACCACGGGTTATCCTCGGGCTGGGTGGGGCACGGCAGCTGCGACACCTTGCTGATGGGCACCCGGCGCGGCCCCAGGCCGCCGATGTTCACCATGGCTGACGAGCCGCCGGGGCCGCCGTTCCAACAGAAGGTGACGGGGCGGTCGGTCTTGTCCTGCTGGTCGGTCACATAGGACAGCATGAACATGTGGCCGATCAGCGTGCCGTCATCCTCCTTCACATCCAGGTACTCGGCGGTGGCATCGTAGTTCAGCTGCTGTTTGCCGTCGCTCCAGGTATAGGCCTTGGTTGCCGCCTTGGGCAGCTCCTCGGCTGGGGCGGCCTGCTTGCCGTCGCCGATGGTGACGGTGAAGGTCGGGGTTGTCTTCGTCTGATCTGCCATGATAATGGCTCCTTTCGCTTTGCCCCCGCAGGGGCGCTTCCCTGCACCCGCCTTCAGGGGGTACAGCCGTTTAACATCCGAGCTTCCGCAGGCACTATCCCAGATTGATCTGGCGATGGAGCACCTTGGTCAGAACCAGGTAGTACACGATGCCTATCACGATGAACACCACGCCGGTGACAAGCGCCACCTGGCCCACCGACAGCAATATGGCGAAGCACACCGCCGCACCCAGGATCGGGAACACCAGGTGCATGAACACCGCCTTGGCCCCCTTGCGCTCCTTCAGCTGGAACCAGCAGAACACGATCACCGACAGGTTCAGCAGCACATAGGTGCTCAGGGCGCCGAAGTTGCTGATCTTCACCACGGTGTTCATGTTGATGCCGCTGAATTGGAACACCAGCGTGAGCACCACGGACAGCGCGATGATGAAGATGACGGCGTTCAACGGCGAGTTGGTGCGCTTGTCCATCTTCGCCATGAACTTGGGCAGGCAACCGCCCTTGGCCATGGTGAACATGACGAAGGCGATGGAGTTCTGCTGGGCGATGGCCGTGAACACGCCTTGGGCCAGGGCCACGCCCACGGCGCACAGCACCATCAGCCACGGGCCGGCCGCTATGCGGGCCACCACGTAGAAGGCGTTGTCGGTGTTATCGGCGAAGGCGGCGCCGGAGGGGTCGATGCAGGTGGCGATGAAGCACTGCAGCACGTACAGCACGCACAGCACGATGGCCATCACCATCA
>CANOBU010000015.1 GCA_947564425.1 uncultured Eggerthellaceae bacterium | reverse complement strand
CGCCGTACAGCCGCCCGGCTGGCGGGCACGTAGGCCACCGCCTCCAGGGGCCACCCCGGCGGCAGCACCTGCACCATAAGGCGCGCCAGCACGCCGGCCAGGCGCTGCTCGCCCTGGTCCTTGAACAGGCGCACCAGCTGACCGGTGCCGCCGGCGAAGCGCGTGGCGCTGGCGCAGCCGTCGAAGGGCAGCTCGGCCAAGCCGATGCGCTGCATCATGACGGGATTGCAGAAATCGCATTGGCGGGCGCCGTAGGGCGACCCGCATCGGGGGCAGGCCCGCCAGTAGTCGTTATAGGGCAGGGCGGCCTCGCAGCGCGGGCACAGCACATCGCCCGGCCGGTCGCACAGGGCGCAGCGGGTGGGCCAGAGGGTCTCGCACAGCACCTCGCCCGCGAAGCGGGCCAAACGCCGGGCGAAGGGGGTATCGGGGTTGCGGGCATCCATGGCTGCAGCCTAGCAGGGCCGTCTGGCCATTCCGCCCTGCGCCATGCAGCACGGACCGGGCAGATTCCCAACGGAAACGCCGCCGGATCAAACGGATTTTCCGACCGCCGTCCCTCCGTTTAAGCAGAACGGCCGCCCCGATGCATCCGGGAATACGCCTGAAGGCCCGGCCGGCAGCACCGGTGCAGCGCAGGTCCGATGGCTGCGAAGCTAATCGATGGTCCCGACGCCCTTCTGGGGCACTTCCTCGAAATCCTCCACGCTCATGGCGATGGAATGGGTGATGGGCTTCCACTCCGCCTTCTTCACCAGGGCCACCAGGGCGATGGGTATGTAGGTGATCATGAAGAACGGGAACGTGAACATATAGCGGATCTTCCGGGCGGGCGTCGAGTGGATGGAATCCCATTCCACGAACGTGGTGATAACGCCCAGCACGAACATGAACATGATGTAGCTCATCAGGCAGAAGGCCATGGACGACAGCGACGAGGCCACCATGACGCCCGTGGACATGACGCCCGTGAGGCCCAGCACCAGTATGACGGCGTTGAACAGCACCGATATGATGGTCAGCAGCATAGCCGGCGAGATGGTCATCAGCATGTCGTAGCAGGCGAAGCGATGGCCCGGCTTCTGCGTGAAGATGCCCTTCACCAGCTGGCCGGCATAGCGGCCGAACACCTGGTAGAAGCCCTTGGCCCACCGGAAGCGCTGGTTCCAGGAATCGCGGAACGTGATGGGCTGTTCGTCGTACAGCACGGCCGTGGGGCAATAGGAGATGCGCACGCCATCGATGATGGAGCTGGTGGAGAACTCGATGTCCTCGGTCAGCAGGTGCCATTTCCAACCGCCCACCTTGTCGAGGATCTCCGCCGAGATGAAGAAGCCGGTGCCGGATATGGCGCAGCTGGTATTCAGCTCCAGGCGGGCCTGCGAGAGGAACTTCGCCTCGCGGATGAACCAGGTGGCATAGCCGGCCGAGATCCAGTTCGAATCGTAGTTCTTGGAGTTGCGGTAGCTCGTGGAGGCCAGAGCGCCGTTGTCGAAGGTCTTGTTCATCTCGCGGAAGTAGTTCACGTCCAGCACGTTGTCGGCGTCGAAGACGAAATAGGCCTCGTAGCCGCGGTCGGCGTACTGGGCGCGGATGGCCTTGATGCAGAAATCCAGGGCATAGCCCTTGCCGATGAGCTCGGTATTATGGCGGCGGAACACGATGGCCCCCGCCTCCTCGGCGATCTTGGCGGTGTCGTCGGTGCAGTTGTCGGCCACCACGAACACATCGATGAGCTCGGCGGGATAGTTCTGCACCTTGATGGAATGTATCAGGTTGCCGATGACCTTCTCCTCGTTGCGGGCGCTGATGAGCACCGCATAGCGGTGGTTCTTCTTCGCCGTGAGCGCCTTGGGCTTGGTCACGAGCACCTTCAATATATAGAACAATTGATAGGCATAGCAGACGGTGAATGCGAGGAACACGCTGAAATTGAAGATATCCACGAACGATATCTGCGAGAAGAACTGGTCTACCACAACTTCCTTCTTCTTAGGCGCCGCCTGCGCGACTACCGGCTTGTACCGGGGGAGCCGGCCTCCCCTGCCGCACCCGCAGGCGCGCAACCCGCCTCTTGGCGAATCTACAGAATTATAGCCGCCCCGCACCCCCTCTGCGCGTGAATTTCCCCATAAGGTGCCCAACGGTTTCCTGAAAGGGATATCCCCTGCTCAGATGCCATGGGAAAGTTAATATTCTCCACCTTCCCCACACATTCGCCGCCAGGGGCGCCCGAAGCCGGCTGCGCCCGGGCATCCGGGTACCGCCGCTTGTGCTACCCTCTTCCCGTAACACATTCCATGGGAAGGAGCCTTCATGGCCTACGACATCAAGGACATCGCCCTCGCCGACGAGGGCTTGGCGCGTATAGAATGGGCGGCCCGCGACATGCCCGTGCTGGAACGCATCCGCGAGCGCTTCGCCCGCGAGAGGCCGTTGGAAGGCGTGCGCATCGGCGCCTGCATGCATGTGACCACCGAGACGGCCAACCTGATGCGCGCCCTGGCCGCCGCGGGGGCATCGGTCACGCTGTGCGCCTCGAACCCCCTGTCGACGCAGGACGACACCGCCGCCTCGCTGGTGCGCGACTTCGGCATAGACGTGTATGCCATCGCCGGCGAGGACGACGCCACCTACAACGCGCATATCGACGCGGTGGCGGCCACCGACCCCCAGATAATCATGGACGACGGCGCCGACCTGGACACCGCCCTGCACACGCGCTTCACCGACAAGCTGGCCGGGGTGATAGGCGGCACCGAGGAGACCACCACCGGCGTGGTGCGGCTGGCCGCCATGGCTGCCGACGGAACCCTGGGGTACCCCGTCTTCAACATCAACGACGCCAACACGAAGCATTGCTTCGACAACCACTTCGGCACCGGGCAGTCCACCCTGGACGGCATCATCCGCGCCACCAACCGCCTGATGTGCGGGCGCACCCTGGTGGTGTCGGGCTTCGGCTACTGCGGAAGCGGCCTGGCCCTGCGGGCCAAGGGCATGGGCATGGATGTGATCGTATGCGAGGTGGACCCGCTGAAGGCGCTCGAAGCCTATATGGAGGGCTACCGCGTGATGAAGGCCGCCGACGCCGCCCGCTTCGCCGATGTGTGGGTCACGGTGACGGGCGATTGCAACGTCATCGACGCGCCGGCCTTCGAGAACATGAAAGACGGCGCCATCCTGTGCAACTCGGGGCATTTCGACTCGGAGATAAACATCGACTGGCTGGAAGACCACAGCGTGAAGAAGCAGGAGCTGAAGCCCCTGGTGGAGGAATACACGCTGGAAGACGGCCGCACCATCGTGCTGCTGGCCCAGGGGCGCCTGGTGAACCTGGCCTGCGCCGAAGGGCACCCGGCCAGCGTGATGGACATGAGCTTCGCCAACCAGGCGCTGGCGGCGGAGTACCTGTACCAGCATGCCGATGAGCTGCAGAACGAGGTCTACGATGTGCCGGCGGCCATCGACGACGATGTGGCGCGGGTGAAGCTGGAAACCCTCGGGGTGAGCATCGACACGCTCACCCCGGAGCAGATCGAATACATGAGCAGCTGGAAGTTCTAATCCACTATGCGGATGGACTCTATCTTCGCCTGCTGGGACTCATCGTCGATGGAACCCATCTGCACGTCCACCACGTTGGGCAGGTAGTCTGCCACCACCTGGTCGATCACGGCCATGCCGTCGGGGTCGATGGTACCGAAGGCGGCGTATTGGCCATTGAGGCTCTGGGATACGCCGGAGCTGGTGTCCAGGGTTACGAAGAAGGTGGAGCCGGCGCTGTTGGGATTGCTGTTGCGGGCCATGGCCACGGTGCCCTTCTTGAAGTCATCGGCCAAGGGGTTCTGCACGCCGTTCAGGGAGAACTCGCCGATGATGGGCGTCAGGCCGTCGTCGGCCGGCGAAGCCGAGTTGTTCGAGGAGCCGCCCTGCATGCAGAACCCGTCGACGAAGCGGTAGAAGTTCAGGCCATCGTAGAAGCCGTCGTTCGCCAGCTTGCAGAAGTTGGCAACGGTGACGGGTGCCGCATCGGCATCGAGCTCGATGGTGACGGGGCCGTAGCCCTCGATGGTCATGACCGCATGATGGGTCCCCGTGCCGTAGGGGTCGGAGCTATCCACCGCGGTGGTGTAGGAAGCCCCCGCCTCGGAGGGCTGGGGCGGCAGGTCGGATGCCTCGGAAGAGGAGGCGGCCGTCGAAGACGAGCTGCAGCCCGCCAGGGCCAGGGCTCCGATCAGCAACGCCGCGGCCAAAACGGCGAACAGGGATTTCTTCTGAGCTTGTTCCATCATCGGTCCTTTCCATCGGGGTGCCCGCTGGGCTTTCCGGAATCGCAAGACATTATAGCGTGGGGCGTGCACCGGGGGGCAGCTGCGGTAAAACACCAGCGGAAAGCCGCAGAACGCCCATTTCACCGCCCCTGCCGCCGCGCCGGGGAATTCCCGCCCCCTTGGTCTATAATCTCTTCCGTTGCACGGAAATCCTTACACCATAGGGAAACAAGGGGGCACGGCCCCCTGCGCCGGAGGAGTCCTATGAGCCAGAGAACGATCGGATTCACCGAGACGGTGCTGCGCGATGCCAGCCAGAGCCTCATCGCCACCCGCCTGCCATTCGATAAGATGCAGCCCATATTGGGCCTGCTCGATTCCGTCGGCTACCATTCCATCGAATGCTGGGGCGGCGCCACCTTCGACGTGTGCCTGCGCTTCCTGGACGAGGACCCCTGGGAGCGCCTGCGCAAGCTGAAGGCCGCCATGCCCTCCACCAAGCTGCAGATGCTCTTCCGCGGCCAGAACATCCTGGGCTACAAGCACTACCCCGACGATATCGTACGGCGCTTCGTACGCGCCTCGGTGCGCAACGGCATCGATGTGATCCGCTTGTTCGACGCCTTGAACGACGTGGAGAACCTGCGGGTGGCCACGGCGGCGGCCGTAGAAGCCGGCGCCGAGGTGCAGGGGGCGCTGTCCTACACGGTGAGCCCCGTGCACACCCGGGAATCCTATGAGAAGCTGGCCCGCGAGCTGCGGGCCATGGGCGCCCATTCCATCTGCATCAAGGATATGGCGGGCATCCTGACGCCCCAGGCGGCCTACGAGCTGGTCTCGGCCATCAAGGATGCGGTCGACCTGCCCCTGGTGCTGCACACCCACTGCACCACGGGCATGGCCTACCTCACCTACCTGAAGGGCATCGAGGCCGGCGCCGATGTGATCGATACGGCGCTGTCGCCCTTGGCCGGCGGCACCTCCCAGCCGGCCACCGAGACCATGGCGGTTGCCCTGGAAGAGCTCGGCTACGGGGTGCATCTGGACCAGGCGAAGCTCTTCGAGCTGGCCGAGTACTTCAAGGGCGTGCGCAAGGAATACGTGGAGGACGGCACCCTGAACCCCATCTCGCTGATGACCGACACGCAATGCCTGGAACACCAGATCCCCGGCGGCATGCTGTCGAACCTGCTGTCGCAGCTGGAGATGCTGGGGGCCCTGGACAAATACGAGGAGGCCCTGGCCGAAACGCCCCGCGTACGGGCCGACCTGGGCTACCCGCCCCTGGTCACCCCCACCTCGCAGCTGGTGGGCACCCAAGCGGTGCAGAACGTGCTTGCCGGCGAGCGCTACAAGAACGTGGGCCAGGAGGTGCGGGCCTACTGCCGCGGCGAATACGGCACCACCCCCGCCCCCATCGACCCGGCCGTGCGCGAGAAGATCCTGAAGGGCGAGGCCCCCATACAGGGCCGCTATGCCGACACCCTGCCCGCCGATGCCTTCGAGCAGGCGGAAAGGGAGCTGGGCGACAGGGCCCGCTGCGAAGAGGACGTGCTGTCCTACATAGCCTTCCCGCCCGTGGCCGAGGCCTTCTTCGAGAAGCGCCGCACCCAAGAGGAGAAGCGGGCATCCTACAGCATCCGGCGGGTGGACGAATGAGCATAGGCGATTACCTCTTCTATTCCTTCGTGGGCATCTGCGTGGTGTTCTGCGTCCTGCTGCTGCTGATGGCGGTGATAAAGATCATGATGTACGAACCCCGGGCCAAGGGGGAGCCGATCCCGGAAGGCGCCGCTCCGGCCCCCGCGGAAGCTCCGGCCCCGCCCGTGCCCCTGGCGCCCGGCAGCGCCGGCGATGTGAAGCTCTACGACACCGACCCCCGCGATGCGGCCCTCATCATGGCCATCGTGGCGGACGAGCTGAAGAAGCCCTTGAACGAGCTGAGGTTCATCTCCATCAGGGAGGTTAGGAAATGAAATACATCGTAACGCTGCGCGACCGCACCTACGAGGTGGAGGTCGAGGAGGGCCAGGCCCTCATCCTGGACGAATACGAGGCCCTGGCCCCCGTGAAGCATCCGGTCATGCCCGCCTCCCACGATTCCGCCTCGGGCGGCCCCAGCACCGTGGCACCTGCGCACCCCCACCCGACCGACGGCACGGTGGTTGCCGCCCCGCTTCCGGGCAATGTGCTGTCCGTGAACGTCACGGCCGGCCAAACGGTGAAGGAGGGGGATGTGCTGCTGCTGATCGAGGCCATGAAGATGGAAAACGAGGTGGTGGCCCCCTGCGACGGCATCGTGCAGAAGATCGCGGTGAGCGCAGGGCAGATGGTGAACACCGGCGACACGCTGGCCGTGATCTAGGCGAGAGGCGAAGCGGACGACGATGGAGAATCTGACCGATATCCTGCTCAGGCTGTGGGAGACCTCCGGCCTGTTCCTGCTGTTCTCGGACTGGCGCCAGCCGGTCATGATAGCCCTGGCCTGCCTGCTGCTGTACCTGGGGATAGCCAAGAAGTTCGAACCCCTGCTGCTGGTGGGCATAGCCTTCGGCATGCTTCTGGCCAACATGCCGGGCTCGCAGATGTTCCATCCCGAGATGTGGGACGAATACGCCGCCGGCACCGTAACCATCACCGATATATTCCATAACGGCGGCATGCTGGATATCCTGTACATCGGCGTGAAATCGGGGCTGTACCCCTCGCTCATCTTCCTGGGCGTGGGCGCCATGACCGATTTCGGGCCCCTGCTGGCCAATCCCAAGAGCCTGCTTCTGGGCGCTGCGGCCCAGCTGGGCATATTCGGCGCCTTCCTGCTGGCCGGCGCCATCGGCTTCGATGCCAACGTGGCGGCCTCCATCGGCATCATCGGCGGCGCCGACGGGCCCACGGCCATCTGGCTGACCACCCAGCTGGCTCCGGACTACCTGGCCCCCATCGCCATCGCCGCCTACTCCTACATGGCCTTGATCCCGCTGATCCAGCCGCCGGTCATGCGTCTGCTCACCACCAAGGCCGAACGGGAGTGCAAGATGGAGCAGCTGCGGCCCGTGAGCAAACGGCAGAAGATCATATTCCCCATCGTGGTGACCATCGTGGTGGTGCTGCTGCTCCCCTCGGTGGCGTCGCTTCTGGGCTGCCTGATGCTGGGCAACCTGTTCCGCGAGACCGGCGTGACCGACCGCCTGTCCGACACCGCCCAGAATGCGCTGATGAACATCGTCACCATCTTCCTGGCCGTATCCGTGGGAGGCACGGCGCTGTACTACCGCTTCCTGACCCCCGAGACGCTGGCCATCATCGTGCTGGGGCTTCTGGCCTTCGAGATGGCCACCATCGGCGGCCTTCTGCTGGGCAAGCTGATGTACCGGCTTTCCGGAGGCAAGATTAACCCGCTGATCGGCTCGGCCGGCGTGTCGGCGGTGCCCATGGCGGCCCGCGTGGCCCAGAAGGAGGGGCAGAAGGCCAACCCTTCGAACTTCCTGCTGATGCATGCCATGGGGCCCAATGTGGCGGGGGTTATCGGATCGGCGGTGGCGGCGGGGTTCCTGCTGGCCATCTTCGGGATCTAGCTTCGGAATATAGCGAATGCAAGTTGCTAGGCCGGAAGATCGGAAGGGGACATGCAGTCGCTCGGACAGTCCTGCTTTGGCGAAAAGCCCACTGGGCTTTTCGCGTCGTGCGGAACTCGCTTTGTGCATGCCCCCTTCCGATCTTCCGGCGTTGCGGCCTGTTCGCTCATGAGGCAATGCCGCGCATTTCTGCGCGATGATGGTCTGCAGGCGGGAGAGGTTTCTAAGGGGAAGGAGAGGTATGGTTTCGGGGACCTATGATGTTTCTATCGATACTCCGCGGTTCCATCGGCGGGGGGTGCTCTTGCTTTCGGGGACGGGCGATACCGTTGCCGCCCAGCTGAGGATCGGCGAGGACGAGCCGCTGGAATTCAGCGGGCCCTTGGCCGAGAAGGACTTCGCCTTCCAGGGCATCGGGGACTTCCCGGGGTTGGAGCAGGTGGCATATACCGCCAAGGGCGATGTGTGGGGCAATTCGGTCAGCATAGCCTTCGAGACCGACGGCGGGAAGGTCGAGGTGTTCGGCACGCGGCTGTCCGGAGCGGCAGGGGGCGAGAAGAGCTCGCACGAGTACATGATGGCCGGAGGGCGCGGCGAATTCGGCAGCGATGACAACACCATGTACTCGGGTCTTTTCGGCGACGGCGGTTGATGGTATAATAGTTGCGGCCGAAAGGCCGAAAACGCCTTCAACGATGACGGGAATCCGGTTTTTTGGAGGGGCCGGGTACTCTGTCCATCTTGGAGAGGAAGCGCCGATATACCCACAGGGCATATCGGCGCTTCTTTTCATCCGGGCCTATACCTCGCGGCGGGCCTCTATGGCGCGGGCCAGGGTTACCTCGTCGATGAAATCGAGCTCGCCGCCTACGGGCATGCCGCTGGCCAGGCGCGACACCTGCACGCCCAGGGGTTTCACCAGGCGCGCGATATAGGCGGCGGTAGTCTCGCCCTCCACATTGGGGTTGGTGGCCAGGATGAGCTCGTCCACGCCTTCCGAGGCAAGGCGGCTCATGAGCTCGGCTATGTGCAGCTCGTTGGGACCGATGCCGTCCATGGGGGCCAGTTCGCCTCCCAGCACGTGGTACAGGCCCTGGTAGGCGGCCGTGCGCTCGATGGCGGCGATGTCGCGGGGCTCGGCCACCACGCAGATAACCGAGGGGTCGCGGCGGTCCGAGCGGCACAACTCGCACAGCTCGTCCTCGGCATAGTTGAAACAGCGCTTGCAGAAATGCACCGACGACTTCACCTCGGTGATGGCCTCGGCCAGCCGCAGCACCGTGGCGCTATCGGTATTCATCATCCAGTAGGCGATGCGCTGGGCCGACTTCGCGCCGATGCCGGGCAGGCGCTCCAGCTCATCGAGGAGCTTCTGCAATGCGGGGGCGGTATTCATAGGCGCTAGAACAGGCCGGGGATGCCCATGCCGCCGGTGACGGAGCCCAAGCGCTCCTCGCTTTCGGCTGCGATTCCGCGCAGGGCCTCGTTCACGGCGGCGGTCACCATGTCCTCGAGCATCTCCACGTCATCGGGGTCGACCGCCTCGGGGTCGATCCTCAGCGCAGCCAAGGTGCCGTCACCTTTGGCCGTGGCCTCCACCATGCCGCCGCCGGCAGCGGCGGTGTAGGTGAATTCCCGGATCTCCTCCTGGGCGCGGGCCAGCTCCAGCTGCATCTTCTGGGCCTGCTTCATCATCTTGTTCATATCCATGGCCATAGGGGCGCCATCCTTTCGCATTGCGGCCCGCAGGCCGCAGAACCGCTATTCGTCCACTTCTTCGAATACTATGCCGCCTCCGAAGCCATTCTGCAACAGGGCCTGCACGTCATCCAAGCCGGCATCGCCTTCCGGGACATCGGCCGCGGCGAAGCCGGGCTGGGGCCGGGACGCAGGCTGGCATCGGACCGGCTCGGCAGATGTCGGTTCTGCGACCGCCGGTTCGGACGGCGCAGCATCGTAGGAGGCCGCATAGTCCTCATAGACGGAAACCGGGGGCTCATCATCGTAGGGAGGCAGATCGTCAGCCGGAAGCGGTGCCTCCTGCCGGGAAGCGGTTGTCGGTTCGGTGCTCGGGGCAGACCCTGCGGCAGGAGCCTCCGGCGCGCCGGAGGGCGCTTGGGCCGCAGGGGATGCAGCGGCCTCGGCGGCAGGGGCTGTCGGCTGGGCGGCGTTCGAGCCGGACGGGGCGCCCCCGGATGCCGTTTGGGCCTGCTGCGCAGCCGCAGGAGCTGCAGCGGGCACGGGTTCGGCGGCAGGCACCGCAACCGAGGCGGCCTGCTGCCCGTCCGCGCCCTGGGCGAAGCTGAAGGGCACCCCCTCGCCCACGGCCTTCAGCAGCGCCTCGGCCACGGTACGCTGCACCTCGGGTTTCTGCACGTTGCTGTAGGCGAAGGTGGCCTCGGGGGGAAACACGAGGCGGATCCCGCCGGAAGCCTCGTCATAGGTGGCTTTGACATTCATGAACAGCACCGCATGGGCCTGCTTCATCTTCTTTATCTCGGCGAAGGCGGCCTGCCAGATGCGCTGGAGCGCAGCGGGATTGGCCAGGGAGGCGGCTCTCGGAGACCCTGCAACCGCCGGTTCGGCTGCAGGCTGGGGCTGCACTGCGGCAGCCGGAGCCTCCGGAACATCGGCTGCCGGGTATTGTCCGGCCACAGCATCCGCTGGAGCGGGGGCAGCTTGGGCGCCAGACGCAGAAGACGGCTCCGACGGCTGCGCAGCCGGGGAAGCAGCCGCCGCAGGCTGGGCCGCAGGTGCGGCATCCGCAAGGGGCGCCTGCGCCGCCGCTGGCCCAGGGGGCACCGCGGCCTCCGTTGCGAGCGCCTGCATCGCCGCAGGGGCCGCCGTCGCCGCCGAAGCGGCAGCTGCAGCGCCCTCCCGTTCATCGGGCAGCCGGTGCGCCACAGCGGAATACCCGCCTTCCAGCGCCTCCACGCGCTCGGCCAGCGCCTCCAGGGTTATATCGGAATCGGGCCGCACCATGCGCGTGAGGGCTATCTCGAAGGACAGCCGCGGGTTCGAGGATGTCTTCAGCTCGGCAGCCAGATCGCCCAGCACCCCCAGCAGCCGGCTGGCCCGGTCGGGGCCGAACCACTGCAGCTCGGCCGTCAGGGAGGCGCGGGTGGTCTCGGGCACATCGATGGCGGCATCGTCACCCGAAAGCGCCAGGATGTACAGATCGCGTGCATGCTGGGCCATATCGCGCACGAACTGGGCGAGGTCGGCACCCGTCTCTGCATAATCGGATACCCAGCGGAAGCAGCCCGCGATATCGCGGCGACCGATAAGGGCCATGACCTCGGCCATATCGTTGCTGTCGATAGACCCCAGCAGCCGCTCGGCCCCGGCCAGGGTGATAGAACCGTTCTCGAAGGCGATGATCTGCTCCAGCGAGGTCAGCGCATTGCGCAGGCCGCCTTCGGCCCGCTGGGCGATGAGGTCCAGCGCCTCGCCCTCGAACCCAACGCCCTCGGCCACGCAGATAGCGCCTAGGCGCGTCACGATCGATTCGGGCGCGATACGGCGGAAATCGAAACGCTGGCAGCGGGAATGGATGGTCTCGGGCACCTTCTGGGGATCGGTGGTGCACAGGATGAACACCACATGGCCCGGGGGCTCCTCCAGCGTCTTCAACAGCGCATTGAAGGCCGCCGTGGACAGCATGTGCACCTCATCGATGATATAGACCTTCGAACGACCCCGCGTGGGGGCGTACTGCACGCGGCTGATGATCTCCTCGCGCACGTTCTCGACGCCGGTGCGGCTAGCGGCATCGAGCTCGTAGACATCAGGGTGACCGCCCTCGGCGATGAGGCGGCAATCCTCGCAGGATCCATCGGGGTCGGCGGTAGGGCCGTTCTGGCACAGCAGCGCCTTTGCCAGAAGCCGGGCCGTGGTGGTCTTGCCGGTGCCCCGGGGCCCCGTGAACAGATAGGCGTGGGACACCTTGCCCTGCTCGAGGGCGTTCTTCAGCGTGCGCTCGATGGGCTCCTGGCCCACCACGTCGGCGAAGACCTGGGGGCGGTATTTCCGATACAAAGCCTCGGGCATGGAAGCTCCTTCTTCGAGTTACGAACGCGGGCTGCCTTCCCCTTCGTCGGGGACGGGGCGCCGGCGCGATGCCAGGGCGCCTTTCACAGCGCCGATGATGGCGGGCAGCACCGATATGAGGATGATGCCCATGACGATGGTGCTGAAATGCTCTTGCACGAAGGGAACGCCGCCGAAGAAGTAACCGGCCAGCACGAAGACGGTCACCCAGCTTATACCCCCGATGCAGTTATAGAAAGTGAATTTGCCGAAATTCATATGGCCTGTTCCGGCGATGAACGGCGCAAACGTGCGGAAGAACGGCATGAAGCGCGTTATCACGATGGTGAGGCCGCCGTATTTGGCGAAGAAATGGTCGAGCTTGGCCATGCGCTCAGCCGTGAGCGCCTTCACCTTGCCCGAATCGATGATGCGGCTGCCGAAGAAGCGGGCGATCCAATAGTTGGAGGTATTGCCCAGGATGGCCGCCGCATAGAAGACGGCAAGAGTGACGAAGAGGTTGAGCCCCCAGCCATCGGCCGAGAAGACGCCGCAGGCGAACAGCAACGAGTCGCCCGGCAGGAAGGGGAAGAACACCACCCCGGTCTCGATGAACACCACCAGGAACAGCGGCGCATACACGAAGACCGGCCCCAAGGCCAAGATCCAACCGGCGATATAGGTGCGCGGGTCCTTCAGGAACCCGATGATGAATTCGATGAATCCCATAGCTTCCCAACGTTCGCGTGGACAAAGAAAAAGTGCCCCGAAAAGACCGGGACGCTCGTCAGCGGTCCCTTATGGCTGCTTCCTCCCGGACCTGACCAGGTTCGGAACGTGGCGCCGTCCCAGTCCTTTCGAGGCACTCCGTGCCTTCAGGATAAAAGTATACGCCATGAGCCGGCAGCTTGGGTAAAGCTTCTGTAAAGCGCACCTAAATCCACACAGGCGACAAGGCGGGGGGGGTGACAGGGGGACGCTCACTTTTGACACATCCGAGATGTGTCAAAAGTGAGCGTCCCCCTGTCACCCTGCTACCGTTGGGGTCTTGGTTCCTCGATGGCGGCGAACTTGTCCGGGGCGCCCTCCTCGCCTATCTCGGTGGGCTCGCCGTGGGATGTGAAATCGCCCACGGTGACGGGCTCGGCGCTCTCGCCGAGGTCCGCCGTGCTCACAGCCGCGTAATCACGGTTCCTGAACACCGCCGTATCCAGCAGCCCCGTCAGCTTCGCCATGACCATGGTAACCACGGCATCGCCGGTGATGTTTATCGCAGTACGGCCCATATCCAGCAGACGGTCGATGCCCATGATCATGGCCACCCCCTCGGCCGGAAGCCCCACCGAGGCGAACACCATGGCCAGCATGATGGTGCCCACCCCGGGTACGCCGGCCGTGCCGATGGAGGCCGTTACCGCTGTGACCACCACCGTGGCAAGGGCTGCGAGGGAAAGGTCGATGCCGAAGGCTTGGGCCACGAATATCACCGCCACGCCCTGCATGATGGCGGTGCCGTCCATGTTGATGGTGGCACCCAAGGGAATGGTGAACGAGACGACCTTCGGATCGACGCCGCATTTGGCCTCCAGCGTCTCCATATTCAGGGGGATGGTCGCATTGGATGAGCTCGTGGAGAACGCGAACAGCATGACCGGCAGCATCTTGCGCAGGAAATGGAAGGGATTCAAACGCGTGAACAGGAACAGGATGAGCATATACACCACCAGCAGCTGGGTAAGGAGGCCCAGATACACGGTACCGATGAACTTCACCATGGGCAGGATGCCCTCGAGGCCCAGATTGGCGAACGTGCGCGTGATGAGGCAGAAGATACCCAGCGGCGCCACCTTCAGCACCAGGCCGATCATATACATCATGATGGCGTTGAACTGGGTGAAGAAGCGGTTCACCGTGGCGACCTTCGTACCCAGGCGCCCTAAGATGAATCCCAGCACCAGGGCGAAGAAGATGATCTGCAGCATCGTACCGTTACCCATAGCCGAGACGATATTGGTGGGGATGATGTTGATAAGCATGTCGGCCATGGTCTGATCGGTGGCAGTGGCTGCGGGGTCGACCTTCACGATGGCATTCATGTCAAGGCCGATGCCGGGCGAGACGGCCTGGGCCAGCAAGATGGCTATGATGACCGCCAGGGCCGTGGTGCACAAGTACAGCAGGATAGTGCCCGCACCCACCTTTCCGAGCATCTTCGGATCGCTCATCGAGGCGGCGCCGCACACGATGGAGCAGAACACCAACGGCACCACGAGCATCTGCATCAGGCGGATGAACCACTGGCCCAGCACATAGAGCACACCCTCTATGACATAGGCATCGAAGGCCGAATCCGCGGGAACGGCGATGGAACATGCGATTCCGATGACCATACCTGCAGCAAGCGAGATGAGTATCCAGGCGGTGAGGGATGGCTTGCGCCTCCACCTCGGACCGATACCCGCCTTTGCCGCTCTTCCATCTTCCATGGTTTGCATCCCCTCCCCATCCATTGCCATCCTCCATGATAGCCGATATCCCCTCTGCCCAATCGCACAAGACAGCGCTCCCCGCGGTCGGATTATTACAAATCGGCGCCAAAATGACAGGTGCCTTTGGAACCCTGATATACTCCCCCTGCCGGTCGCGTCTCCCGAACCGTGCAACCTTGGGAAATTCAACCAGGCGAACACAGGATTCCGAAAGCAATATCGCAGAGAGGGGCAACGATGCCATCACGTGCGGAAGCGGCCGAGAACCGCATGTTCAGCCCCGCCCTCGTCGCCGTCGTTGCAGCCTGCATCATCATCGTGGCCGCAACCGTCGGCGCAGCGCTCTGGAGCAACGGCGCCTTCCTCCCCCGTTGGGTGCAGTGGAACACCACCACCTTGAAAGTCGACACCAACGGCAACAAGGAAATCGAGAACGTCATCCTGTCGAATAGGCATCTGACCATCATCGATTCCGAGGGAAACCACTACGTCACACCCAACGACTGGCTCGTCTCCGATGTGAATATAGGCGATATGGTGGGCGATGGCACCCCCGAGGTGGTGGCCCTGCTGTGGGCCAAGGAGAACGATGGCGGGACCTACCGGCTGCCCGTGGCCGGCTTCCTCCCCGGCTTCTCGCAGTATATCTACGTATTCAACTACGCCGATGGCGCGATCCAGCCCATCTGGCACTCCTCGCCGCTCGATTTCGATGCGGTTGATATCGGCTCCGAGGCAGCCCGGGAACTCGATGTGATGCTCGCCGACGGCACGATGACCCGCTGGGAGTGGAACGATCCCGGCCTCATCCTCGATGATGCCGACAACAGCGCCTACGTCATCGTAGACTGATGCGGCCCCGCCGAAGCAGGGCCGCAGCCGATTCACCCGATGCAAGCTGGAAGGCAGCCTAGAGCAGCCGCAGCGACACCTCTTTCAGCTGACGCGCCGTCACCTCCGAGGGGGCCCCGGTCATGGGATCGGCCGCCGAGCTGGTCTTGGGGAACGCGATGACATCGCGGATGGAATCCTTGCCAGCCAAAAGCATGACCAGGCGGTCGAGGCCCAAGGCGATGCCGCCATGGGGCGGCGCCCCGAGGTCGAGCGCATTGATCAGGTGTCCGAACTTCTCATCGATCTGCTCATCGGAAAGGCCCAGGCGGCGCAAGACCCGGCGCTGCAGGTCAGAGGTGTGGATACGTATGGTGCCGCCCCCCACCTCGAAGCCATCCATGATGAGGTCGTAGGAATAGCTTCCGCACTCCAAGGGGGCATCCTCTATCTTGTCGAGGTCCTCGGCGCGCACCATGGTGAAGGGATGGTGCTCGGCCGCATACTTCTTCTCGTCCTCGTCGTACTTGAACATGGGGAAGTTCACCACCCACAGCAGGGCATGGCCCTCGCGGGGGATATCCAGGGCGTCGGCCATCGCCAGGCGCAGGGCCGACAGTACCGCATTGGCCACAGCCGGCTTATCGGCCGCGAACAGCAGCAGGTCGCCGGGCTGGGCGTCCATGGCCTCCTTCAGGCGCTCGTAGACCTCGGGTTCGAAGAACTTGATGATGGGGCTCTTCTCCTGGCCGTCGTCGGTGAAGGCGATCCAGGCCATGCCCTTGGCCCCGTTCTCGGCCGCGATGTCGCCCAGCTTCTCCACATCGCCGCGCGACCAATTGCCGGCACCCTTGGCGTTGATGGCCTTCACCACGCCGCCGGCCTCCACCGCCTTCGAGAATACGCCGAAGCCGCAGCCGCGCACGATATCGGTGAGGTCAACCAGCTCCATGCCGAAGCGGGTATCGGGCCGGTCGCAGCCGAAGCGGTCCATGGCCTCGGCATAGGGCATGCGCTGCAGCGGGAATTCCTGATGCACCCCCACCGCCTCGAGGGTCTCCTGCATCACGCCTTCCATCATATCCATCACATCGTCGCCCTCGACGAAGGACATCTCGATATCCACCTGGGTGAACTCGGGTTGGCGGTCGGCGCGGAGGTCCTCGTCGCGGAAGCAGCGGGCTATCTGGTAGTAGCGCTCAACCCCGGCGGCCATCAGCATCTGCTTGAACTGCTGGGGGCTCTGGGGCAGGGCGTAGAAGCGACCGGGATTGGGGCGGCTGGGCACGATGTAGTCGCGGGCGCCCTCGGGGGTGGAATTCGCCAGGATGGGGGTTTCCACCTCGATGAAGCCCCGCTCGTTCAGGGCCTTGCGCATGGCGGCCGCCACCTCGTGGCGCAGCCTCAGGTTGCCGTACATCTCGGGACGGCGCAGATCCAGGTAGCGCCACTTCATACGGGTGGTCTCGTCGGTCTCGATGCCGTCCTCGATGGAGAACGGGGGCGTCTTCGACTTGTTCAGCACCTCCAGGCTGCGGGCCAGCACCTCTATCTCGCCCGTCGCCATATTCGGGTTCACAGCCTCGTCGTCGCGCCTGCGCACGGTGCCCGTCACCTTCAGCACGTCCTCGCGGCCGAAATGCTCGGCCTCGCGGAACTCATCGGGGGTCACGCAATCGGGATCCACCACGATCTGGGTGTAGCCGGTTCGGTCGCGCAAATCCACGAATATCAGGCCGCCGTGGTCGCGGGTGTGCCAGGCCCAGCCGGCCAGCGTCACTTCCTCGCCGCAATCGGCGGCGCGAAGCTCGCCGCAGGTGGCCGTATGCATGCAATACCGGTTCTCGAAGTCCATCATGGTGTTCTTCCGCTCCTCGGGCTCTCATTCCGCAAACCGCAACATTGTAGCGCAAGAGTCACAGGCGTTTCAGCGGAACCGCTTCAAAAGCAGCGAATTGCAAACCACCGTCACGCTGCTCAGGGCCATGGCCGCCCCGGCCAGGGCCGGTGCCAGGATACCCACCGCCGCCAGAGGGATCATGATGCAGTTGTAGATGAGGGCCCAGAACAGGTTCTGCTTTATCTTGCGCATGATGGCCCGCGACAAGCGCAGGGCCACCACCATATCGGACAGGCGGTTGCGCATGAGCACCATCTGGCCGGCGTCGATGGCCACATCGGTGCCGCTGGCCATGACGATGCCGATGTCGGCCGCGGCCAGGGCTGGCGCATCGTTTATGCCGTCGCCGGCGAAGGCCACGACGGCCCGGCCGGAACCGCTGCCCGATGACAGCCCGTCGCGCACCTCCCCGACGCGCTCGGCCTTGGCCAGGGGCAGCACTCCGGCGAACACGTGGTCGGCGGGGATGCCCACCTCGGCGGCCACGGCGGCGGCCGTCTCGGCTTCGTCGCCGGTCACCATATAGCAGCCGATGCCGTAGGAGCCCTCCAGCTCGGCGATGGCCGCCCGGGCATCGGGCTTGGGCTCGTCGCGGAAGGAGAAACCGCCCTTATCGACGCCGTCCACCGCCACGCGCGAGCCCACGAACACCTCATGGCCCTCCACGATGCCCCGCACGCCCTTGCCCACCACGGCCTGGAAATCTTCCACGGGCAACCCGCAGGCATCGCCGCTTCCCGGCTGGGAGGTGCCCAGCACCCCCCGCTGCTCGGCATAGGCGCAGACGGCCCGGGCCAGAGGATGCTCGCTGCGGGCCTCCAGCGCAGCGGCCAGGCGCAGGGCATCATCGGGCACATCGCAGGCAACAACCGCAGGGGTGCCCGCAGTGATGGTGCCCGTCTTGTCGAAGACGGCGGCGTCCAGCTTGCCCAGGCGCTCCATAACCTCGCCGTCCTTTATCAGGATACCCAGCTGGGCGCCCTTGCCCATGCCCACCATGAGGGCCGTGGGCGTGGCCAGGCCCAGGGCGCAGGGGCAGGCAACGCATATCACCGCGATAGCCGGCATGAGCGATTGGGTGAGCAGGGAGTTCACGCCCTCGGGCGGGATGAAGAAGAACCATACAAGGAACGTGGCCAGGGCTATCAGCAGAATGACCGGCACGAAGACCGAGGCTATCCTGTCGGCCATGCGCTGCACGGGCGCCTTCGAGCCCTGGGCATCCTCCACGGCCCGCACGATGCGGGCCAGGGTGGAATCGGCCCCCACGCGCAGGGCCTTCAGGGTGAGCGACCCGGTGGCGTTCACCGTGCCGCCGGTCACCTCGTCGCCGGGGCCCTTCACCACGGGCAGCGACTCCCCTGTCAGCATGGATTCATCGACCTCCGAGGAGCCCTCGGCCACCACGGCGTCCACGGGGATCTTCTCGCCGGGCCGCACCAGCACCGTATCGCCGGCCATCACCTGGGCCAGGGGCACCTCCTGCTGCCGGCCGCCGCGTACCACCAGGGCCGTGGGCGGCGCAAGGTTCATCAGCGCCTCGATGGCCTGGTTGGTGGCCCCTTTGGCCCGGGCCTCCAGGATCTTGCCCAGCAGCACGAAGGTGATCAGCATGGCGCAGGTCTCGAAATAGGGCATGCCGTCGTTTATGGCCAGGGCCACCTCGGCATCGGTCCATTCGTTGCGCAGCACCGGCAGGAAGGTGATCCACAGCGAGAACAGGAAGGCGATGCTGGTGCCGAGCGCCACCAGCACGTCCATGTTGGCGCTGCCGCCCTTCAGGGAACCCCAGGCCCCCTTGTAGAACCGGGCGCCGCAGCAGAACTGCACCGGCACCGTGAGCACCAGCAGCGCGATATTGCCTGCGAACATGGCCTGCACGTGGGTGGGGTGGCCGTCGGTGAACAGGCTCGCCAGGGTGCCTCCCACCGCCATATGCCAACCGGGCACCATGCCGATGGCCACGATGAGCACCGTGAGCACGGCCGCGGCGGCGAACACGCGGATATCCCGGCGGGTACGGGCCGCCTCCTTGGCCCGGCGCCCCTCATCGACCAAGGGGGCATCCTCGGGGATGACCTCGGCCGTGAAGGACAGGTCATCGAACACGTGCAGCATGTCGTCGATCGTGGCGGCATCGGCATCGAAGGTGACGGTGCCGGTGTTGTTTGCCAGGTTCACCGCCACATCCACCACGCCGGGGGTCTCGCGGTAGTGCTTCTCGATGTTCATCGCGCAGTTCGCGCAATGCATGCCCTCGATGGCCAGGCGTATCTTCTTCTCCATGCCCGCTCCTCCTGGGATTACCTATTATATGAACATATGCTCATACGTATATATTATAGTACAATTCCGACTGCCCCCCTCAAACAGAAAGCAACCCGTAACCCATCAGCGATGCATGCGCAGCATGCGAGCCATCCGCAATGCATGCGCAGCATGCGAGCCGTCCGCAATGCATGCGCAGCATGCGAGCCGTCCGCAATGCATGCGCAGCATGCGAGCGCACAACATGCGAGCGCCCCAGTGCTCCCTAGAGCGCGCTCTAGGGGCGCTGGCCCATACCGCCTTCCAGGGTGATCGTCTCGCCGCTCATGAACTTGAAGTCGGGGTTGGCCAGCTGCACTACCACGCGGCCGATTTCGGTCTCCACATTGCCGTAGTGGCCCATGGGGGGCATGTGCACGTTGGCCTCGAAGGCGTCGGGGTACTGCTCCTGGAAGTTCTCGAGGGCGGCGGTCCAGGCCAGGGGGCACACCACATTCACGTTGATGCCGTCGGGGCCCCACTCGGTGGCGGCTACGCGGCTCATGCCGCGGATGCCCTCCTTGGCGGCCGCATAGGCGCACTGGCCGTAGTTGCCGAAGAGGCCCGCGCCGCTGGCGAAGTTGATGACGGACCCCTTGGTCTCCTTCAGGTGCGGGTAGCAAGCCTGCATATAGTAGAAGGTGGCGTAGAGGCCCGAATAGATGGCCAGGTCGAACTGGTCGGTGGTATGGTCGGCCAGGGTGACGCCGGAAGCCGAGGCCTGGGCGTTGTTCACCAGCACGTCGATGCGGCCGAACTCCGCGATGGCGCGGTCCACCACGTTCTGCACCACGGCGGCATTGTCGGCGCCGGCATTCACATCGGCCTGCACGGCCAGCACGCGGATGCCGTAGGCGGCCTCGAGCTTCTCCTTGGCTGCCTCGAGCTTCGCCACGTTGCGGCCGGTTATAACCAGGTTGGCCCCTTCCTTGGCATAGGCCGTGGCTATGCCGTAGCCGATGGAACCGGCCGAGCCGTCCTTGAGGGCCGCGAAGCCCGCGCCGGTGATGATGGCTGTCTTACCTTCCAGAAAACCCATGGTTCCTCCTTGATTCCCCTGCGGGACCCGCAGGCTGCGCTATCGATTGCCCCTCCACCCTACCAGATTGAAGGCGCCCTCTGTTTCCATCCGATGACAAAGGGGCCGAACGGTCGGGAAGGGGGCCGCGCCCTGCCGGGGCGGCTTACCGGGCAACTCCCAAGATAACCGGACAGGGCAGCGGGGCATCCCCGGGATAGTTTTCCATGGCGCAACGGAACGCTGCCCGGCAGCGGCGGCCGAAGACGGTAGGGTATCATGGGACATGCACGCAACGACGGAGGAGGAACCTATGGAGAAGCCGATCCTTTACTACTGGGCCCCGTGCCCCACGTGCTCGGTGGCGGTGCACTTCGCCCAGGAGAACGGCATCGAGCTGGACCTGCGCGATGTCGAGCAGCAGGGGCCGTTCGACGAGCTGACCGCCTTGGGCGGCAATGCGGACAACATCCCCTTCCTGTACGTGGACGGCGAGCTCATCGAGGGCAACGATGCCGTTCTGGCCAAACTGGGGGAGCTGGCTTCCTAATCGCCTGCGGCCGGGGCCGCGCGCCCACCGGGGATGCGGCCCCTAGCGCTTCACCCTGAACAGGATGATGGCGAAGCAGAGGCAGCCCATGAGGGCCGAGAAGGCGAAGGCAGCCTGGTACGGTGCCGCCGCCGGCAGGGCGCCCGCCGCGGCCGCACCCTGCAGCGCAGATACGCACAGCACCATGATGGCCGTGCCGAAGGTGGCCGCCACTTGGCGGATGATCACCGATGCCGAGCTGCCATGGGGCACCAGCGGCCCCTGCATTCCGGCCAGCGCATAGGTGAGCAGCGGCCCGATGAGGCCCGAGACCCCTATGGCCCTCACCGTCTGGTACACCGAGAGCAGCCACAGGGGCGTACCGTCGCCGACGAATACGCAGAGCACCGATCCCACGGCCAGGAAGGCGCCGAATATCAGGGACACCGTACGGATGCTGATCCTATCGGCCAGCCAGCCGGCCAGCGGATTCACCGCCAAAGCCGTGAAGGTGGTGGGCAGGATCACCAACCCGGCATCGAACGACGTGCCCCCCGCTGCATCCTGCACATACAGCGGGATCACCAGCATGACGCCCATATAGCTGGCGAACAGGAACACCGATGCCAAAAGGCTGTCGTCGTAGCGGCGCGAGCGGAATATATCCAGATCGATGAGCGGTTCCGGGATGCGGCGCTGGCGACGGCAGAACAGCACCAGGAACACCAAGCCCACCAGCACGGGCGCCCAGAACCAGGGGCTTGCGAAACCGAAGCTGGACGCTTGGGAGAGGCCCAGCAGCACGCCGCCGAAGCCCAGGGCGGAATAGATGAACGAGAGCGTCTCGAAGCGGGCGCCGGGCTCTGCAGGCGATGCCTTGGCCACAAGCGGCAGGGTAAGGACGAGCAGCGCCGCCGACACCGCGAACAGCAGCACGAAGAAGCTGCGCCAGCCGAAGGCGGAATCCATCATGCCGCCCACCATGGGGCCTATGTTGGGGGCGAATCCCAGGGCGATGCCCGCCACGCCCATAGCCGTGGCCTGGTGCCCCGGCGGGAAACCCGTCATGGCCACCGTCTGCAGCATGGGCACCATGAGCCCCACAGCCACAGCCTGCACCAGCCGGCCGGCCAGCATGGCGCCGAACCCCGGCGCCATCCAATCGATGAGGGAGCCCGCTGCGAACAGCCCGGAGCTCAGCAGCATATAGCCCCGGTCATCCAGCTTGCGGGCGAGGAAGGCGGCCACGGGCACGGCGATGCCCATCACCAGCATATAGCCCGTGGTGAGCCATTGGCCGTCGGCTACGGACACGCCGAAATCGGCCATGACGGCGGGCAGCATGGCATTGAGCCCCGTCTGGGAGAGGTTCCCCAGGGCCGACCCTATGGTGACCAGCGCGAAAAGGCCGTATACCCCTTTGCGATCAGCCATTGAAATCCCTCTGGGTGCGCTCCAGCCCGAAACGCAGCAGCGAGACCGTCGCCTGCGCCGCGGTATGCACGGCGGCATCGAACTCATCGGCCGCCTGGCCGCGGGGAGCGCTGAGGACGTAATCGGCCGTGTCCATGCGGCCGGGGGGGCGCCCGATGCCCGTGCGCACCCGGAACCAGTCGCGGGTGCCCAGCTTGTCGCAGATGGAGCGCAATCCGTTGTGGCCCGCATGGCCGCCGCCGAACTTCACCCGCACGGTACCGGCCGGGATATCCAATTCGTCATGGATGACCACCAGATGGCCCGGGTCGATGCCGTAGGTGCCCAGCAGCTTCTTCACCGGGCCGCCGGAAACGTTCATGAAGCTCTGGGGCTTGGCCAGGATGGCCTCGGTATCGCCGCAGGATGCCTTGGCCGCAAGGGCGCCGCATTCGTTCTTCCAATAGCGGGCTCCCAGCTCGCCGGCCAGCTCGTCCACGGCGCGGAAGCCCGCGTTGTGGCGCGTCGCCTCGTATTCCGGCCCCGGGTTGCCCAGGCCCGCTATAAGGTAGCGCTCCATAGGCACCGCTTCCGGCCGCTAGAGGGCGAAATCGGGGTCGAACAGGTCCGATACGGACTCGTTGCTGAAAACGCGCTGCATGCCCCGGGCCAGCAGCGGCGCCACCGAGACCACCTTGATCTTGCCCGTCTGGTACTCCACGGGCACGGGGATGGTATCGCACACCACCACCTCGGCCGCATCCAGGTTGGCCATGCGTTCCAGGCCGGGGCCGCTGAAGACGGGGTGGGTGGTGCAGACGTACACCTCTTCGGCACCGTTGTTGCGCAGCGTGTCCACCGCCGCCACCACCGAGCCGCCGGTGTCGATCATATCGTCGTTCAGGATGCAGATCTTGCCCTTCACATCGCCGATGAGGGCCGTTATCTCGGCCTTGTTGTGGCCCGGGCGCCCCTTGTGCATGATGGCCAGGTCGGCATCGAGCATGTCGGAGAGCTTCTTGGCGGCCTTGGCGCGACCCACATCGGGGCTCACCACGCACAGCTTCGAGGAATCGAGGTTCTTCGCCTTGAAGTAATCGGCCAGGATGGGCAGGGCCGTCAGGTGGTCCACCGGGATATCGAAGAAGCCCTGGATCTGGCCCTGGTGCAGGTCGATGGACATCACGCGGTCGATGCCGGCGGTCTGCATGAGGTCGGCCACCAGCTTCGCCGTGATGGGCTCGCGAGCGGCAGCCTTGCGATCCTGGCGGGCATAGGCGTAGTGCGATACCACGGCGGTTATCTTGCGGGCGCTGGCGCGCTTGGCGGCATCGGCCATGATAAGGAGCTCCATCAGGGCGTCGTTCACATGGTCGCCGGCCACCGACTGGATCAGGAACACATCGGCGCCCCGGACGCTTTCGAGATAGCGGGCATAGATCTCGCCGTTGCTGAACTTCTCCAGCTTCACATTGCCCAGGGATACGCCCAGCTCGCGGGCGATGGCCTCGGCCAAAGCCGGATTGGTCGATCCTGAAAACACCGCCATGGTCTTCTGCATCTCGGTCATGGGCGCTCTGCCTGCCTCTCTTGTCGATGGCCCGGGCCCGCAGGCCCGCTTTTCGGTTACCCAGCCAGTTTACCCTTCCTTGGCGAACTCTTCGCGCTTTTTCCGGGCCCAGCCCTCGAATTCCTTCTGGTCGGGGCGGGTAAGGGCCAAAGCGTCGGGGCTCACGTCCCGGGCGATCACCGAGCCGGCCCCTATCACGGCGCCATCGCCCACGGTGACGGGCGCCACCAGCATGGTGGAGCTGCCGACGAAGACGTTGTCGCCTATAACCGTGGGGAATTTGTGCTTGCCATCGTAGTTGCAGGTGATGGAGCCGGCCCCCATGTTCACGCCGGCACCCATATCGGTGTCGCCTACATAGCTGAGATGGGGCACCTTCGAACCGGGACCGATGGTGGATTTCTTTATCTCCACATGCGTGCCGGCCTTGGCCCCCACGCACAAATGCGCTCCGGGACGCAGGTAGGCCCGCGGGCCGCAGGTGGCATGGTCGTCGATCTGCGCATGGACGGCCACCGTCTCGTCCACCACGCAGCTGCAGCCCACGACGGTATCGGTCAGGCGCGTATTGGGCCCGATCACGCTATCCTCCCCCACCGCGGTATGCCCGAACAGGAACACCTGGGGCATCAGCTCCACATCGGGCTCGATGGCCACATCGGGCCCGATCCACACCTGGTCGGGATCGAGCATGGTCACACCGGCCGCCATATGGGCCTCGTTGATGCGCCGCTGGGCGATCTTGGTGGCCTCGGCCAGCTGGGTGCGGGAGTTCACGCCCAGGCACTCGGTATCATCGCGGGCGGGAAGGGCCAGCACCGCCCGGCCCGCGCGCCGGCATATCTCCAGCACGTCGGTAAGGTAGAACTCGCCCTGCCGGTTATCGGAGCCCACCTTCCCCAGCGCATCGAAGAGCGCCCGGGCATCGAAGCAGTACACGCCGGAATTGCATTCGGTCACCGCCGCCTCCTCGGGGGAGGCGTCCTTCTGCTCCACGATGCGCAGCACCGCGCCGCCCTCGTCGCGGATGATGCGTCCGTAGCCGGTGGGGTCGTCGGGCTGCATGGTGAGCACCACCACGGCGGCGTTGCTCTCGGCGCGCATGGCCAGCAGCGCCTCCATGGTCTGGGGCGTGATAAGGGGGCAATCGCCCGACAGCACCAGCAGCGACCCGTCGAAGCCCGCGAAGGCGTCGCGGCAGACGCCCACGGCATCGGCGGTGCCCCGCCGCTCGGGCTGCACCACCACCTGCGTGCAATCCGCTACCAGCGGCTCCACCTGCTCGCGCCCGTGGCCCACCACGGTGACGATCTTATCCATGCCGGCGGCAGCGGCTGCATCTATCACCCACTTGACCAGCGGTTTTCCCATCATCTCGTGGGCAACCTTGGGTTTCTTGGACTTCATGCGCGTGCCGGCCCCGGCGGCCAGCACGATAGCGGCGGTTTTCATGGGAACCTCCCTCATGCGTCTGCAATCAGAAGTATAGCCCAGGAGGCGGCACAGGTTCACGATTCGCCAACGGAGGAGAAATACTTCAGCCGAATGGGCCGATATGCGCTATGCTGGAAAAGCCAGCTTGAGGAAGGAGAGCCCGTTGAAGGCAACCGCCCGACAAGCTGTTTTTTGTTACATAAGGGAAAGAGGTCCATCATGAGCATCAACGTCAGCGGCATCCAGATGAGCGTTTCGGAGCCTTTGCGCAACTACGCCGAGGAGAAGATCGGCAACTCCCTGAAAGTCATGGACATCGATCCCATCGCCTGCGAGGTGGTGCTGAGCGTGAAGCGCAACCCGGCCATCGCCACCCCCTGCCGTTGCGAGGTGACCCTGCGTGTGAAGGGCCATGTGATCCATGTGGAGGAAGACGAGATCGACATGTACGCCGCCATCGATGTGGCCGCCGCCAAGGTGCTGCGTCAACTGCGCAAGTACAAGACCCGCGTGATCGACCGCCGGGTGCGCGCCGGCGCCCGCAACGAGGGCGAGTCCCTGAAGAGCCTGAACGCCCAGGGAGGCGAGCTCGACCTGGATGCCCTGATGGACGATCTGTCGGCCGAAGACGAGGTGGTGCGCGTGAAGGAGATAGACTTCATGCCGCTGACCGAAGAAGAGGCGCTGATCCAGATAGACCTGCTGGGCCACGACTTCTTCGCCTATATCGACCGCGACAGCAACGTGCCCTGCGTTATGTACCGGCGCGGGCAGGGCGGCTACGGGATACTGAAACAGGCCAACTGACGCGAGGCGCCATCGGATTCCCGAGGCGCGCACGGCGCCGGGGCCCGGTCTCGCTTGGCTTCGGCTAGCATTTATTGATTTTTAAGTTTGTGCCTGCAGAATCGCTCGACCGGGCCCCGGTGCCATGCGCTCCGAGGAACCCGATGACGGGCGTGCTGTTGAGCAGAGGCTTTCAGAGGCTGGAAGGGCTAGCAACCCAAGAAGGCTCCCAGGGTGTAGAGGCTGCCGAAGGCTGCTATGACGTCTTCGGGGGTTGCCAGGTGACGGGCCTTTGCCAGGGCCTCTTCGGGGGCGGCGGCTGTTTCCACGGGTATATTCCCTGCTCGGGACCTTATGGCTGCGGCCAGCTCGGCGGCCGGCAGGGCACGGGGGTTGGGGGGTGTCAGGCAGATGAATGCCTTCGCCAACGGCGCTACCCCGTCGATCATGGCGGGGTAATCCTTGTCGGCCAGCACGCCCATGATGAATACGGCCTTGCGGCCCGGGAAGGCATCCCGCAGGCTGTCGGCCAGGGCCCGAGCGCCTTGGGGGTTGTGGCCGCCATCTGCCACCAGGGGCGGGGGGCCGGCTTCCAGCAGCTGGAAGCGGCCGGGCCAGCGGGTCGCGGCGATGCCGCGCTGCTTGGCTGCGCCGTCGATAGCGAAGCCGCAATCGGCCAGGGCATCGGCCGCCGCCAGGGCCACCGCCGCATTGAAGGGCTGGTAGGAGCCCAGAAGCGCCGTGCGGTACGGGGCGCCTTGGAACCGGAACGGGCGCCAGGCGGCAGGATGCGAAGCAGGGACCGCAAGCTTCTTCGCTGCCGCAGGCCCCTCCTCTTCCGAGAGCGCATGCCTATCGGGGGTATCGGCCCCGGCTTGGATGGCGCCGCATTCCAACGACGAGAAATCCACTATGGTCAGCGGATCGCCGGCTGCGGCTGCGGCCTCGCGGATGGCCTGCAGGGCGCCGGCATCCTCTTGGGGCCATGTGACGACCGCCGACCCCGGCTTCACGATGCCCGCCTTCTCGCGGGCGATGGCCGCCGGGGTATCGCCCAGAAGCTCGGTATGGTCCAGTCCGATGCGGCCGATCACGGCTACCGCGGGTGCCGGGATGGCATTGGTGGCATCCAACCGCCCGCCCAGGCCGACCTCCATCACCGCGATATCGCATCCGCTGCGCTTGAAGTGTTCCAGCGCAACGACGCACATCAGCTCGAACTCGGTGGGATGCTCCCCCAGCCGGGCCGCTACCGCCTCGGCGGCATCGCGCACGGCCAGGGTGGCCTCCAGCAGAGCCGCATCATCGATGTTGCCGCCGTCCACCCGTATGCGCTCGGCGAATTCCACGATATAAGGCGACGTGAACAGGCCCGTGCGGTAGCCCGCCGCCTGCAGGATGGAAGCCAGGTAGGCGCAGACAGAGCCCTTCCCATTGGTGCCGGCCACGTGGACGAAACGCAGGGAATCCTGGGGGTTGCCCAGAGCATCCAGCAGCGCCCGCATGCGCTTAAGGCCCAGCTTCGAATGGCGCCAGCGGGGCTCGTTGATGTAGGCGACGGGGTCGAAGGCCATGGGCGGGCTAGCCCTCGGTTGCCGCCGGCGCAGGCGGATTCTGGGGAACGGTGCCCAGCAGCTGGCCCAATGTGACGAAATCGTCCTCGAGGGCCGCCATCTTCGAGCGGTCGTAGATGGCGGCGGCGGGATGGTAGATGGGAAATACCTTGAAGCGTCCCGCCTGGTGCAGCTTCCCGTGCAGGCGGGTTATGCCCACTTCGGTCTTCAGGATGAACTTGGTGGCGAAGTTGCCCAGGGTGACGATGAACTCGGGATTGATGGAGCGGGTCTGCTGGCGCAGGAAGGGGGCGCAGGCCTGGATCTCCTCGGGGCGCGGGTCGCGGTTGCCCGGGGGCCGGCACTTCAGCACGTTGGCGATGAAGATGTCCTCGCGCTCCAGGCCCGCTATCTCCAACAGGCGGTTCAGATTCTGGCCGGCCTTGCCCACGAAGGGTATGCCCTGCTCGTCCTCGTTCTTGCCGGGGGCCTCGCCCACCACGAGCACCCGGGCCGCCGGATTGCCGTCTCCGAAGACGGTTTGGATGCGCCCGTCGCACAGGGGGCAGGCGCGGCAGGCCTGCACCTCGGCCCTCAGGGCTTCCAGATCGATGGGATTCGCAGCATCCATGGGCAGCCTCTCGTCTAAGGGATGGGTCAGGTATATATGCGGGGCAGGCGCTGGGCGAAGCCGATAGCCAGCTCGTAGTGGATGGTGTGCAGGCGCTCGGCCATCTCGTCGATGGTGGTCTGGGCCGCTCCCTCGGTGCCCACCACGATAACATGGTCGCCCACCTGGGGATCGGCTGCGGGCACCGTGGCGCGGCGGCGCATGTCGACCTCGAACATGCACTGGTCCATGCATATGCGCCCCACCTGGCGGTAGTAGCGACCCCCCATGATGACGTCCATGTTGCCCGAGAGCCCCACCCGCAGCCCGTCGGCATAGCCCAGGGGCAGCGTGCAGATCTTCACCGAGCCGGGGCTGCGGTAGTCCAGCCCGTACGAGACACCCTCGCTCATGGGAACCGCATGCACATCCGTGATGCGGGCATGCACCGACATGGCCGGCCGCAAATCCACATAGCCCCGCGTCTCGTTGCAGGGGTGGAAGCCGTACAGGGATATGCCCTGGCGCACCATATCGTAGTGCACATGGGGAAAGCGGTAGATGGCCGCCGAGTTGGCGGCATGCACGATGCCGGGGTCGAAGCCGGCGGAGCGGATGGCCAGGATGGCCTCTTCGAAGCGGCGGCGCTGGCGGTCGAATTCGAGCTCCTCCGGGCAATCCGCCGTGGCGAAGTGGGTGAAGGTGCCCTCGAGCTGCAGGGCCCGATGGAAGCTCACCTGGTACAGGAACTCCACCACATCCCGATGGTGGACGCCTATGCGGTTCATGCCCGTGTTCACCGCCAGATGGAAGGGCGCCTTCATGCCCTTGCGGTCGGCGGCCTCGCCGTAGGCCACGGCGAAATCGGGCTCGTAGACCGAGGGGGTGATGGCGAAATCGACCAGCAGCGGGATGGCGGCGGCCGGGGGCTGGGACAGCACCTGGATGGGGGCGGTCAGACCCGCCTCGCGCAGCGCCAGGGCCTCGGGCACCGTGGCCACGGCCAGGCGGTCGGCGCCGGCGGCCAAGGCCGCCTTCGACACCTCGACGGCCCCGTGCCCGTAGGCATCGGCCTTCACCACGGCCATCAGCCGGCTGCGGTTGTTCAGATAGCGGCGCGTCTCGGCGATGTTGTGGCGGATGGCCGACAGGTCCACCTCGACCCAGGCCCAGCGCAGGTCCCGGGGGTCGTAATCGGGGATGGACGCAGCATCCAGGCGGATATCCTCGAAGGGATGCTCGCCGGCCAGGCGCTGGCCGGAATCGAGGTCGCGCGCATACTGGAAGGAACCCTCGGGGGCGGCATCGGGGCGCCGGCCGCCGTACAGCAGCGCCTCATCCAGGGGATTGCTGGGCTCGAACCCCTCGCTGGGGGGGTATGCGCTGGCCCGGCGCGCCGCCTCCCGGGCGCGCCGCGAGGCCTCTCCCGCCGAGATGAAATCGGGGTCCTTCGGGAACCCCCCTATGAAGCCGTTCGGCAACGTATCCAAGGCCATGCTCACCCCCTCGCCGCTTCCGCAGGTTGCAATCCCACCATTTTAGGTGTTAAGGAGGCCGATGGGTAGCATCACCGCAGCGAATCTACGTTTCGCGGCGCCGAGCGATGCGGATGCCTAATGGCCGCAGCCCGCCATCATCTTGGCGGCATGGGGCAGCGCCTTCACGATGCCCTCCCAGTTCTCGCCGGCCGCCTTCTGGCTGCCCGGCAGGTTGATCACGATATGGCGCCCCCGCTGCATGCACAGGGCGCGCGAGAGCATGGCGTAGGGCGTGATGGCCAGGCTGTGGGCCCGCATGGCCTCGGCGATGCCCGGCACGTTGCGCTCGCAGACATCCTGGGTGGCCTCGGGCGTCACATCCCTCAGGGACAGCCCGGATCCGCCGCAGGTCAGCACGATATCGGCGTCCAATCGGTCGCAGGCGTGCACGATGGCGGCGGCGATGGCATCCCGCTCGTCCCGCACCAGGGCGCGGTCGAGGCACTTCCAGCCGTTCTCGGCAATCAGGGATTCCAGCAGGGCCCCCGCCGTATCCTCATCCAAGCTGCGGGTATCCGAGCAGGTGACTATGGCGAAGGTGAGCTCGGTGTCGGATAGGCATCCCATTACAGCAGCACCTCCTCGGGAATATCCAGCAAAACGCACTCCAGCATATCGCCCTTATGGTATTCGCCGGTACCCTCGGGCATCACCATGAAGCAGTTGGCTCGCTGGATGGGGCCGAACAGCCCGGAGCTCTGGTTCTTGGCCGGCATGACGCTGTACGAGCCATCGGCCTCCTTGCACAGGGTGGCGCGGTTGAATATGCGCCGGGGATCGCGTTTGCACATATCCTCTGCCAGGCGCGCGGTCACCGTGGGCCGTGAGAAATGGGAGTAGCCCTGCATGGCCCTTAAGGCCGGGCGGATGATCATCTCGAAGCCCAGGTAGGCCGCCGCCGGGTTGCCCGGCAGCCCGAAGACCGGCGTGCCATGCACGATGCCGAAGGTCTGGGCCTTCCCCGGGCGCATGTTCACGGTGGTCATCAGCAGCTCGCCGGCCGCATCCACCACCTTCTTTATGAAATCGTAATCGCCGTTGGCGGCACCCCCGCTGGTTATGACGAAATCGAAGGTGCGCGCCGCATCGGACACCTCGGCCAGCAGGCCGTCGTAGTCGTCGGGCGAGATGGGCAGAATATGGGGCACGGCGCCGGCATCGATGCAGGCGGCGGCCAGCATGAAGCTGTTGGAGTTGCGGATCTGCCCGCGTACGGGGACTTCCGTGGGGGGAACCAGCTCGGCGCCGGTGGCGATGATGCCCACCTGCGGGCGGCGGTAGGTAGCGGCCTCGGTCACGCCGCAACCGGCCAAAAATCCCACACCGGCGCTGTGGATGACCTCGCCGGCATGCACGATGACCTCGCCGGCATGGGCCTCATCGCCCGCCGGGCGCACGTTATCGCCCGCCTGGGCCGGCGCCGTGAAGGCGACCCGGCCGCCCGCGCGGCCCTCGCCGGACACCACGCCCACCACCTCGTATTTCACCACGGCATCGGCATCGGCCGGCAGCGGGGCGCCGGTCATGATGCGCACGCACTGCCCTTCGCCGATGGTTCCCTCGAACCACCCGCCGGCCGGCACCTCGGCGATGACGTCGAGCTCCACCGGGGCATCCTCCGAAGCCCCCGCCAGCTGCGAGGCCCGCATCGCGAAGCCGTCCATGGCCGAATGGGCGAAGGGCGACACCTCGATATCGCTGGCCAGATCCTCGGCGGCCACGCGGCCGATCAGGTCCAGCAGGGATACCATCTCGGGTTGCAACGGGCTCACCCGGGACAGCACGAGCTCCCGGGCCTCTTCAAGGGATATCATCTCGGGCACGGCCATGGATTCTCCTTCCGAAAGAAAGATGCACCCTGAAAACCCAGGGTGCATCCCATTCTAGCGCATTTATATCCGAAGCAGAATGATGTTCCAAGGAAGATAATCACCCCTGTCGCAAAATAAGAACGACAGGGAACCATTCGCCCCCTCGCGAAAGGTCGGGGCGAAGCGGGGGAGGCACCGGAGTTTGCAACCCCCGCAGCGAAGCGAGGAGTGCAAACGCAGGCGCCTCCCCCGCTTCGCCCCGTACAACTCCCAGATCGGAATGGGAACCCCATCCGCTTCGCCCCGTACATGCCGCAGGTGAAAGCGGAGGGCCTTCCGGCGAATACCTAGCGCGAGATGTTGTAGAACGCGTCGATGCCCGCATACTGCGCCTGGGAATCGAGCTCCTCCTCGATGCGCAGCAGCTGGTTGTACTTGGCCACGCGGTCCGAACGGCACGGGGCGCCGGTCTTTATCTGGCCGGTGTTCATGGCCACGGACAGATCGGCGATGGTGGTGTCCTCGGTCTCGCCGGAGCGGTGGCTCATGACGCAGGCATAGCCGTGGGTCTTGGCCAGCTCGATGGCCTCGAGCGTCTCGGTGAGGCTGCCGATCTGGTTCACCTTGATGAGTATCGCGTTGGCGCATCCCAGCTCGATGCCCTTGGCCAGGCGCTCGGAATTGGTGACGAACAGGTCATCGCCCACCAGCTGCACACGGTCGCCGATGCGCTCGGTCAGGGCCTTCCAGCCGTCCCAATCCTCCTCGGCCATGCCGTCCTCGATGGAGATGATGGGGTACTTGCCCACCAGGGCCTCCCAGTAATCCACCATCTCGGCGCTGGTGAGCTCGCGGCCCTCGCCGGCCAGCACGTATCTGCCCTTATCGGCATTGTAGAACTCGGTGGATGCCGGGTCCATGGCGAACATGATGTCGCTGCCGGGCTCGTAACCGGCGGCCTTGCAGGCACGCACGATATATTCCAAGGGCTCCTCGTTGGTCTTGAAGTTGGGGGCGAAGCCGCCCTCGTCGCCCACGCCGCCGCCCAGGCCGGCATCGTGGAGCACCTTCTTCAGCGTGTGGTAGATCTCTGCGCACCAGCGCAGGGCATCGGCGAAGGTGGGGGCGCCCACGGGCATGATCATGAACTCCTGGAAGTCCACG
>CANOBU010000014.1 GCA_947564425.1 uncultured Eggerthellaceae bacterium | reverse complement strand
AACCCCCGACCTTGTGCTTGTAAGGCACCTGCGCTCCCGCTGCGCCACTCGACCGGAAATCGCTCCTAGAGCGCTGTTCAGTTTCCCACAAGTTGGGGAAATCCGCAATGTGGAAACGTCGCGTTATCCCGCCTCCGAAACGGTGGGCCGATTGCGGGCCGGTGATCTGGGCTTCCCTTCCCGGCCTTCTTTTCATCTTCCCCAAATGGCGAAAGCCCCCGGATCCTGCCGGGATGGATGCTGACATTCCGGTTGGAAGCAGGCGAAATCCTGTCAGTTCCTGTTTCGGATTCGATGGAACGGGGCTGCGCTGCGACGGATTGAATGGCAAGGTTCGCCGCGCATACTGCTTCACGAACCGCGAAGCCGAGGAGGCTCGATGAAGCAGAGAACGATGAAGATGATGGCCGTGGCGGCCGGGGCGGCATCCGCCCTGTGCATCGCGCTGTTCACGGCCTCGGTCCAAGGTCAGGCCGATGCGGCCCGGGCCGAAGCGCTGGCACGCTACGGGGGCGAGCAGATCGATGTATGCGTGGCAACCCGCGATATCGCCGCAGGGGAGCGCATCGACTTCGGCGCCATCGAAACCAAGCCATGGGTGGCGGGGCTTCTGCCCGAGGGGGCGGTGAGGGAAAGCGGCGATGCCATCGGGCGCGTTGCCACAACCTCCATCTTGAAGGGCGAGGTCATCGCCGAGAAGCGCTTCGAGGAGGATCGCGAATCCCTCGATGTGCCCGCCGGCAAGCAGGCTGTGAGCGTACCGGTGAAGACGGTGCAGGCGGTCGGCGGCATCCTGCGCCCGGGCATGAGCGTCGACATCTATGCATCGGGCGACAATGCCACGGCTGCCCTGGCCAGGAATGTGGTGGTGCTGGATACCTCTGCGGGCGAGGGCGGCGTGCTGTCGTCATCCGAGGCAGGCTGGATCACCCTGGCCCTCGAGCCCGAGCGGGTGCAGGAGGTCATCGTGGCCTCCAACAAGACCAGCCTCCATTGCGTATTGCCGGGAGAATCCTTGAAAGGGGATAAGGGATATGAATAGGAAAGTCGCGCTTTGCATCGATGGGCAGTCGCTGCGGGACCCATCGCTGATAGGCCTGGAGGGCGAGGCTCTGGAAGCCCAGGATTGGCTGTCCGTATACAGCGAAGGGGCCCTGGCCCGCGATTCCATCGGCGCTGCAGGCGAGATGGACCGGGTTTGGGTGGCGTCGGCGGATGACGTGGAGCCCATAAACCTTGCAGCCGCCTTGAAGGCCGACCGTGCCGATCTGCAGGTCAGCCTGGTGGCGGGTGAGCGGTGCGGCAGCCTGTGCAGCCGTGCCCGCACGGCCCGTATCGACGAGGTGCTGGACCAGAGCGCCTTCGTCCGCCGCTATGTCGAAGAGAAGCAGCGGGCGCGGGATGCATTGGGCGAGCGGCCTGCGGCGGCTGCGCTCTGCGGTTCGGCAGAGGACGCGCCTGCCGGAGGCCCCCTCCACGCCCGCGAAGGCGGCGGGGGTGCCGGGCAGGCGCCGGGGGCATCGATGGCCTTGGATCGTCCCCGCAGCCGCAGGGGGTTCCTGATGTCCGTTGTCAGCGGCAGCGGGGGTGCCGGCAAGAGCAGCGTGGCGGTGATGGCCGCCCTCAGCGCGGCCCGGCGGGGCCTGCGCGTGCTGCTGCTCGATTACGACCTGCAATTCGGCGATATGGCCGTGATGGCCGGTACGGAAGATATCTTGGAAGTGGATACGGCCCTGGCCCAGCCCGATCGCCTCCAGCGGTTCATGGAGCGCCGGGTGCCGGTGGCGGTGCTGTCGTGCCCTGCACGGCTCGAGGCCGCCGAGACGGTGGTGCAGGGACTGCCCGCATTGCTCGACCGGTTGGCGGCCGCCTACGATGTGATCATCGCGAACACCGGGGCGGCTTGGGCCGACCAGCACGCCCTGCTGCTCGAGCGCAGCTCCATCGCACTGTTCCTCATCGACCAGCGCAGCTCGTCGCTTCGCGCCTGCCGCCATGCCCTGGAGCTCTGCGGCCGTTGCGGCATCGCATCGGTTCCCTTCCGGTTCGCCTTGAACCATTGCTCGAAGAATGCCCCGTTCACAGCTGTGGAGGTCTCTTCCATGCTGCAGGGGGTCGAGGTGTTCGAGCTGCGCGAGGGCGGCATCGAGGTAGAGGAGTGCCTGTCGGGCGGGGCCGCTGCCGAGCTCGCATCGTCGAGCAACGACTTCGCAGTCAGCGTGGATTGCATGATGGGCGTGCTGCTGCCGGGTGCCGAGGATGATTCCCTGGAAGTCGCCCCGCGTGAGTCCGGCGGCATCTTCCGGCGCCGCGGCCGCCATGGCGGGAAGAAGAGGGGGCGTTAGGCTATGTCCCTCTACGAACGGGTGAGGCAGGCGGGCAATGCCCAGCAGAGCAGCGCTCCCGACGAGGGCGACCTGCTGAATCGCCTGCGCGGCCAGCTGCAAGAGGAGGTATCCGTCGACAAGCTGGCTCGGCTCTTCCAGGAGAACCCCGACCATGCCCGCAACGAGGTGGTGAGCGCCTGCCGCGGCATCTTCGAAGGGCCCTCTTGGGATTACATCGCCGACGATACGCGCGGCCGCCTGGTGGCGAAGCTGCTCGATTCCATCTTCGGTTTCGGCGAGCTGGAGGACCTCCTGTGCGATGAGACCATCACCGAGGTTATGGTGAACGGCCCCCGTACCGTGCTTTTCGAGCGCGATGGCAGAATCAGCCCCACGGGCCGCCATTTCGCCGGCGAGGCAGAGCTGCGCTCCCTCATCGACCGCATACTGGGGCCTTTGGGGCGACGTATCGATGAGGCGTCCCCCATGGTGGATGCGCGGTTGCCCCAAGGCCACCGCGTGAACATAGTGGTTCCTCCCGTGGCGCTGGACGGCCCCTATGTGACCATCCGCAAGTTCAGCGAGCACGTGATAACCCTGGAGGAGATGGAAGCCAGCGGTTCGGTGGAAGAGCCGGTGGGGCAGCTTCTGCGCTGGGCGGTGCTGGCGCGCAAGAGCATGGCGGTCAGCGGCGGCACCGGCAGCGGGAAGACGACCTTGCTGAACGCCCTCTCCTGCGTCATCCCCGCCGATGAGAGGATCGTCACCATCGAGGATTCCGCCGAGCTGCGCTTCTTCGAGCACCCCGATGTGGTGCGGTTGGAGGCGCGGCCCGAGAACGCCGAGGGAACCGGCGAGGTGACCATACGCCAGCTGGTCATGAACGCCCTGCGCATGAGGCCCGACCGCATCGTGGTGGGCGAATGCCGCGGCTTCGAGGCGCTCGATATGCTGCAGGCCATGAATACGGGTCACGATGGGTCGCTGACCACCTTGCATGCCAATTCCCCGGAGGAATCGGTCTCGCGGCTTGCCACCATGGTGCGCTTCGGAGCCGATCTGCCCATCGATGTGATAGAGGCCAATATCGCAAGCGCCATCCACCTGGTGGTGCAGACGGAGCGCGCCTTGGACGGCACGCGGCGCGTGTCGGAGGTGGTGCGCTTCTCCTTCGACCGCTCCAACGGCCGCTGCCGCACCCATCGCCTTTACCAGCGTCCGCTGGGATCGGGGCGGGGTGCCTGGGAAGATGAGCCCCCTTGGCTCGCCGAGTTGGCGGTGCGGGGCATAGCTAGCGCAGAGGAGGTGGACGCATGGAGGCGGCGCTGCTCGCTCTGCTAGGCGTGGCGGCATCCTCCGCTGCCGCCTACCTTGCCATGAGGGTCGCCGGATTCTGGTTGAAGCGCGAGGCCATGGTGTTGGGTGCCCAGGGCCGCACCCTCTCCCTGCAGAACCTATTGGGGCTGCGGATGCAAGGGGGCATCGGGCTCCTGATGCCCCTGGCCTCGCGGTTGGAGCGCTGGCAGCCCTTGGGGCGCCTGGGCGCCGAGACGGCGGCTTTCGCGGCGGCCCGCGGTTGGAAGGCGACGGCCGCTACCGCGCTCTCGGTGCTGGTTGCGGTGCTGCTGCTTTCGTTTGCGGCCATAGGGCTTCTGACGGGCAATGCCGTAGCCGGCGCTGCCGTGGCCCTCTGCTGCGGGGCCGTTGCCGTCGTCGCTTCGGAGGGGGCTTGCGACAGGCGCCGCGAGGCGGTGCGCCAGGAGGTTCCCGATGCACTGGAACTCATGAATGCATGCTTCGGGTCGGGATTCACGCTGCTGCAGACCTTCCAGCAGGTTGCGCGGGAGGTTCGGGGCCCTTTGGGCGGGCTCTTCGGTCGCAGCGCCCACAGCCTCGAGACGGGCGGCAGCGTGCCCGATGCGCTGGATATCCTGCGCCGCGATGCATCCATCCCCGAGTTGGGGTTCGTCATAGCGGCGCTGAGCATACAGCATCAGAGCGGCGGTGCCCTGGGTCCGGTCCTGGCCACGGCGTCCAAGAGCGTGAAGGGCGAATTGGCCTTGCGGCGCTCGCTGCAGGTGCAAACCGCCCAGGCCCGTTTGTCGGCGCGTATCGTGACGGCCATGCCCTTCATACTCATAGCGGTGTTCTGCTTGGTCAGCCCCGATTTCCTCCAGCCCTTCTTCGGCAGCCCTGCCGGGTACGGCCTTCTGACCCTGGCCCTGCTGATGCAGGCGGCCGGCGTGATACTGGTGCAGCGGGCCCTTACGGTGGAGGGCGTATCATGAGCGCCCTCCTGCCTGCGGCCCTTGCGGCGGTTGCCAGCCTGTGCGGGGGAGGGGCCTGTGCCTTGGCAGGGCTCTGCCTGGCACGCAAGGGGATGCGGGCCAGGCGCCGCAATCGCGCCCTGGGCCGCCAGGGGCTGCTGGTGCGCCGGCTGGAGCGCCCCGAGATGCAGAGCCGGATCCTGCGCTATGGCGAAGGACTCACGCGGCAGCTGCTGATCGGGTCGGCTGTGCCGTGTTCGCCGTCGGTGCGGGCCAAGCGGGCCGAACGCACCCGGTGCGGCGCGTGGTATGCGGAGCGCAGGGCCCATTCCGGTTTGGCGAAGACCATCAGCATCGCGGCCTTCTGCGAGCTGAGGATGCGGATGGCGTTGGCCGGGGCTGCGGCGGGGCTGCTGGTGGGGCTGATGGTATCGCCCGAGCTGGGTACTGCCCTGGGCTGCGCGGGGGGCGTTGCCGGTTGCGCCATGGCCTATGGGGCGGTGCGCCGGTCGATTGCCCGGCGGGCGGCGGTGGCCGAGCGGCATCTCTCTGAGATGCTCGAGGTGGTGGCCCTGGGATTGCGCAGCGGCCTCACCTTCGACCGCAGCTTCGCGCTTTACGGCACCCATTTCGATAACGGATTCGCGCAGTCCTGCACGCGTGCCTATCGCAGCTGGGCTTTGGGGCTCTGCAGCCGCGATGAGGCCCTGCGGGATCTGGCCGCCTCCTACGATGTGGCGGCCCTGGGCCGCGCGGTGGAAAGCATCTTGCGCAGCCTGCGCTTCGGCTCGGCCTTGGCCGGGGTGCTCGACGAGGCTGCCCGGCAGGCCCGGGCGAATTGCAAGGCGGTCCTGGAAGAGCGCGTGGCCAAGGCGCCGGTGAAGATGATGCTTCCCACGGGGGCGCTGATCCTGCCGGCCATGCTGCTTCTGATCATCGGTCCCGTGCTGCTCGAGCTGGCGGGCGGCTTCTAAGGGAAGGAGCGCGCGATGCGCTGGTTTTCAAGGAGAAAGGAAAAGGGAAATGGGTATCTGGTCGAGAATGTCGGAATCGGCGGTGCGCCTGGCTGCGGCGGCTTCGGTGCGGGCGAGGCGCTTCATGGGGAACCAAGAAGGGCAGGGGACCACGGAATATGCCATCCTGGTCGGTGTTCTGGTGGTCATCGCCATCGTGGCCATCGTGGTATTCCGCCCCAAGCTGCAGGAGCTTTGGGATGCCATCGCAACCAACATGGCAACCCTCTAGGCGCCCTATGGGATCGGTCGGGGCAATCCACCGTGGAGTTCGCAGTGGTCACGGCGGCCCTGCTGGGGCTCATCGGCGGCTTGGCAGCCCTCTGGCACGGATTCGAGGGCGGCATGGTGGTGCGCCATGCCCTGGCTGCCGCCTCGCACCATCTGGCGGACGTCCCCGTTCCGTTCCTTGCCGATATATTCCGGTACTGAGCGCTGCCCGGGGAGGTGCTTGCATGCTATGCCGATTGGATGATGAGAGGGGTCAGGGCACCGTCGAGGCGGCGTTGGTGATCCCCGTGCTGTTCCTGCTGCTCCTGGTGCTGCTGCAGCCGGGCATCGTGCTGTACGACTATATCGTCATGCGCGGGGCTGCGGCGGAGGCCTGCCGCCTTGTGGCCGTGTCGGAAGGGGCCGAAGGCATCGCCGGCTGCCAGGATTTCATCAGGAACCGCCTGAGCGCCATTCCGCAGCATGACCTGTTCCATGTGCATGGGGGAGGGTGCTCTTGGTTGATCGAGGTGCGCGGAAACGAGCAATCGGCCTCGGCCATAGTGGAGATCCGCAACCTCATAGAGCCGCTGCCCCTCTTCGGAGGCGCCTTGGGCCTGCTGGGGGCTGTGGATGCAGATGGCCATCTTGCCATCCAGGTGGAGGAATGGGCTCCCAACCAACCCGGATGGGTGGCATCCTCGGTTTCGGGCGGCCCTGCTTCCTGGGTTGCGGAGTGGTAGCCATGGCAGCAGGGCGCATATTCAGGGACGAAGAGGGCTTCACCACCGTTTCGATGGTTCTGGCATTGCTGCTTACCCTGGCCCTGGTGTTCACGGGGGCCCAGGTGCATCGGATCCAGTCGGCGGCCGCGGAGGTCCAGGACGTAGCCGATGCCGCCGTGCTGTCGGCCCAGAACCAGGTGGCGGAATTCATGGTTGCGGCCCGCTTCTGCGATGCCGTGGTGCTCTCGCTTTCGCTGGCTTCCGTTGCGACCGCGGGGCTGGGGGTTGCGGCCCTCTGCGTGCCGCCGGCCTTCCCCTTGTCCGAAGGGCTTCTGGGCTTGGCCCGCAACCTGGTGGAGGTCCGCGATGCCTTCGGGCGCCGGGCGGCTTCGGTGCTGAACCGCCTGCAGGAGGCGCTCCCGTTCTTCAGTGCCGCTTGCGCCGCAGCTGTGGCGAGGGCGAATAACGGGGATTCCGAAGGGGCGGATTACCTGGCGGTTGCCATCCTGGTGCCATCGCAGGGCGAGGCGATCGCCTGGGATGCCGCCGATGCCGCCGGGGAGGTTCTGGATTCCATCCAGGACGGTGCCGAGGATGTGCGGAAGCGCGCCCGGGAGGCCGAGGAGGCCGCGCAGGAGGCCCAGGAATCGAAGGAGCGGGCGTTCCGGCGCGATTGCGGCGATGATCCGGGCTACTGCATGTACGAGCGGGCGGCCCATCTGGCGGGGATGGAAGGAGCCGACAATCCGCTGTACGCCTCCGTCGATGCCTGGTCGTTCTCGGTGGCCCTCGAGCGCGCCAAAGCCTATTATCCCCGGCGCCTGGCCGCCGAGGCGCCCGAAGACGATTCCGTCGGGGCGCAGGCGCGGTCGGCGCTGCGGAAGAACTTCTACCGTTTCGCCGTGCGCCAGATGCAGGCGGCCTATGTCTCGGAAACCGAGGACGGCTTCGATGCCTTCTTCCCGCACTTGCCCTGCAATACCGAGGACATGCGCCGGACCGAGCTGTACAGCGAGGCCGTATATCCCATCAGCAGCATTCCTTCCGAAGGCGCCGAGGGCGGTTCTGCCTCTGTCATGCATGCCTGGGACGGTTGCCCCGGTGCGGCCGGGGCGACTGCGGTGGGCTCGATCGCCCAGATGGAGGCGGGCGGTTTCAAGATGTGTCCCCTCTGCGAGTTCAAGGCGTCCAGCATGGGCAAGGTGGCGGCCGCCTCCGCCGCCATCGATAACGGCTTCGAGTTCCATTACGAGGCCGTGGCCGATGAGGCGCAGCTGTACCAAGAGGCCCTGCAGCGGGCCGAGGGTCCCAAGGGCAAGGTGAAAGAGGCGGTGGGAGGCTTTCTGTCCCGCATAGCCGGCCTCGTGCGGTCGTTTGCCGATGCACGCCTGCAGCCTCGGCCGCCGGGACGCTACGGGGCCATCGTCTTCGCTGTGAATGCAGGATCGCTGGCGCCGGAAGGCGGCCTGGGGGGTGCCTTCGTATCCGCGGGGTCGTCCTTGGGCCCCCGGGCGGCGTTGAGCGCCGCAACCTTGGTAGAGGAGGAATCCGACGAGGGGCGCACCGTGCTGAATTCCCTTTTGGATGGCCTGCGGCGCGATGGCGGTTCCGCAGTGGGAGCCGCAGGGCTGGTGCTCGACCTCTGGTCGCGCCTGCTGGGAGCCTACAACGATGCACCTGCAGCCATAGCCGAGGGGCTGCGCAGCGCCCTCGACGCCATGCCCCTGGCAGGTGCGAGCGGCTTGGGGTCGTGGGTATCGGGGAAGTTCCAGGAAGCCGTGGCCGCCTTGGGCCTCCAACCGGCCCGGCTGAATGCCAAGAAGGCCGTGCTGGTGAATTCGGCCCATGTGGCCCGGCAGGGCACCGGCAGCTTCGCAGCGGGGTTCGTCGGTTTCAAGAGCCGCGTGATTGCAGCGGCCTCGGGAGCCGATGACCTGTTCGGCATGGTGATGAACGATGCCGAGCGCGAGGTCCTCGACTGCATAGGCGCCATAGGCGACAGCGTAGAAATCGCATCTATCGAGCTGCTCGGCCCCGATGGTCCCTCTCTGCCCATCACGATTCCCGTGCCCCGGGCCGTCAGGGAGCAGGGATCGGCTGCCGTGCAGCAGCTGTTCGACCGCATTCGCGCCTTCCATGGCGGCGTATCGCCATCGGAGGTGTGGCGATGAGGCCGCTTCTGAAAGACACGCAGGGCCAGATGACGGTTGAGCTCGCCGTGGTGTTCCCGGTGCTCATAGCAGTGGCGTTCATAGCCATGAACGCCCTGCAGTTCTTCGGCCTATGCAGCTCGTTCGACCGCACGGCCCATGCTTTCATGCGTACGGTGGCGGCTTCCCCGGCCTATGGGCAGGATACCGAGATGGTCCGCAGCCTGATCGAGGACGGTCTGTTCCACCATTACGAAGATCGGGCCGATATCGAGGTGAGCGTGGCCTACCAGGGCGTCGCCCCGGACCTCGATCGGTTCACGGCGGAGATGACCTACCATCCCACGCTCTTCGGGCTGGGACTGCGCACCGAGGTGATGGGGGTGGCGCTGCCGCCCCTGGTCCACCGCACGCAGCTGACGCTGGATTGCTATAAGCCGGGGGTGTTCCTATGAGCTATCGCGGAAGGAGGCGCCGGCGGTATCGGCTGCCGGCTGCCTGCACCATCGTCATCGCGCTTCTGGCGTCCGTCCCGTTGGCTGATGGCATTCTGAAGGCTGCCAGCCCGGGCTCCGATGCCCCCGGGCTTTTCGTCCAGATGCCTGCCGATGCTGCGCGGCAAGACCCCTTCGACGTGTTGGAGCGCCTGGAGCAGCAGATGGCGGCTACCGGGGTTCCACCTGGCGAGACCGATCTGTTCCAGGCTATCGAGGTGCTGCCGGAGGCCCGCGACCTGAGAATCGATGAGGGCGGTTGCACGGCGGGGTACACGGTGGAGGGCAGCGAAGGGGAGGTGCTGGCATCGTTGGAAGAGGCTATGGGGCGGCGCGGCTGGTCGGCGGTCCCCCTGGGTGGACCGACCGGTGCCACCTTCCTGGGAGGCGAGGGGCCCTACGAGAGCCTGGTGGCCACCTGCACGCAGGTAGGCGATGCTGTCAGCGTGGTGTTCCGGGCGGTGCGGCGATGAGGGTGCATCTGGCCTGCAGCATCTGGAGCCGCCTGCGAGGGCTGAAGCGCCTCTGCGGGTTCGGGGGCGTGCTGATGCTGGCGCCCTGCCGCGATGTGCACACGTTCGGTATGGAGCACCCCATCGATATCGCCTTCGTAGCCTCCGAAGGCCGGGTGGTCGCCTCTTACCGGGGCGTTCCGCCCGGGCGCCGCCTGCGCTGCCGGAAGGCCGCCGCCGTGCTGGAGCGTTTCGCCTGCAAGGAGCCTTGGCCCGATCCGGGCGATTGCCTTGATATGCAGATCCCCTGCAAAGGCAGGGGCCGTTCGAAGAAAAAGGAGCAAGCTATGAAAGTATGTCCTACTTGCCAGGCGGTGGCATTCGATGACGCATCGGTCTGCTACGGATGCCTCCATCGGTTCGATGGGGAACAGGCGGAAGGCGGCCGGGCGGTGCATCATGCCGGTGCATCCGCAGCAGAGGATGCAGCGATGGCTCGGGTGCAGGTAACGGGAACGGGGGCCGGAAGCCCCTTGGGCGCAGGAGCGCAGCCACCGGGATTCTGCATCAGGTTCACGCCCACCAGGGGCGACGCCGGGGCGGTCGTATGGGACTGTGCTGTGGAGCTTGCATCCTGAGGGCGCGGCGGCTCGGGTCCGCGGGGCCTACTTCAGGCGTTTGGCGAATTGCTTCCGGGCGAACTCCTGCAGTTCGGCGTCGAGCTCCAGGTAGGTATCCAGCAGCTTCGCGCCTTCCGGCGTGAGGGACGACCCATGGGCTCCATCGCGATCGAGCAGCTGGATGCCCAGCGCCGATTCGGTGTCCTTCACGATGCGCCATGCCTTGCTGTAGGCCATCTTCATGGATTTGGCAGCCGCATTCAGCGATCCCTGTTCGCGGACGCCTTGGCACAGATTGGCGATGCCGCGTCCGAACTGGGAGTTGCTGTTGGAGTCCTCGCTCATGATGGCCAACCGCACGATGGGCATCATCGTCGCCTTCTTGGTTTTGGGCATGGCGTCCTCGCTTTCGACGCATTCGATTATAGCAATACCGGATGCGTTTCGAGACATTAATGGCCCTGTTTGCCGAGGAAGCTGCGCACCGCCGCCTGTATGGCATCGGGCGTGCCGTCGATGACCTCGGTGAAGCGCAGGGGCAGGTCGTCCAGCTCCGCCAGGCCGCGGGGAATGGGCTTGCCGCCTGCCTCCTCGGCAACAAGGCGGTTCAGCTCGCAGCCGCTTAGGGCGGCCACGTCTGCGGGAAGCTCTTCGTCCAGGGCTATGCCGTGCAAGGCGCGGTACACGTTGTTGCCGAACTTCGCCCAGTGGGCGGTGCTGGCTATCAGCACCGGCACGCCATCTTCCCGCAGGTTCGAGGCAACCTGGTAGGCGACGGCCGTATGGGGGTCCATCAGGTAGCCGGTGTCCTCGTAGACCTCGCGGATGGTTGCCAGGCAGGTCTCGTTGTCGACGGAGTCGGCCAGGTACAGCTCGCGCATCTTGCCGAAGGTCTCGCGGTCGACCTGGAAGCACCCCGATGCGTTGAGGTCGGCCATCCAGCCCTTGATGGCATCGCCGTCGCGGCCGGTAAGCTCGAACAGCTGCCGTTCGAGGTTCGATGAAACCAGGATATCCATGGAAGGCGAGGGCGTCTTCACGAAGTCGCGGTGGGCGATATCGTAGGTGCCGGTGTTGATGAAATCCGTGAGCACACGGTTCTCGTTGCTGGCGCACAGCAGGCGGCGGATGGGGGTACCCATGCGCTTCGCATAATAGGCTGCCAGGATGTTGCCGAAATTGCCCGTGGGCACGCAGACGTCGATGGGGTCGCCGGCCTCGATGGCGCCGCTGGTCACCATGCGCCCGTAGGCCGATACATAATAGACGATCTGGGGAAGCAGGCGCCCCCAGTTGATGGAGTTCGCGCTCGACAGCGCCACGCGGTAATCGTCATGTAGCTGCTGGGCGAATGCGGGGTCGCCGAAGACCTTCTTGGCACCGGTCTGGCAGTCGTCGAAGTTGCCGCGGACGCCCCAAACGGTCACGTTGCCGCCGCGCTGGGTGGCCATCTGCTTGAATTGGATGTCGCTCACGCCGCCATCGGGATACATGACGCCGATGGTCACGCCATCCACATCGCAGAAGCCCTCCAGGGCTGCCTTGCCCGTATCGCCGGAAGTGGCTACCAGGATCATATGGGTGTCTTCCAGCTTGCCGGATTGCCGCAGCTGGGCTGCGCTTGCGCTGAAGAAGCGGGGCAGGCACTGCAGCGCCATGTCCTTGAAGGCGCTGGTGGGGCCATGCCAGAGCTCCAGCATGTACATATCGCCGGGCAGCTCTTCGATAGGGCAGATTTCCGGCGTGTCGAAGTTGGCGCCGTAGGCCTCCTCGGCGATGCGCTGTATCTGCTCGGCTGGAAGGTCGCCCTCGAAGGCGTTATATATCCAAGCTGCCTGCTGGGCATAGGGAAGGTCGGCCAGCTTGCAGATCTCGTCGAGTTCCAGGGCGGGGATGCGCTGGGGCACGAACAGGCCGCCGCCCGGTGCCAAACCGGACACCACGGCCTCCGTGAAGCTGACGGGGTTTTCCACCGCACCCCGCGTGTCGATATAACGGTTCTCGCTGTTCTCGCCCATGATTCGCCCTCTTCTCGGATTCGATAGCGCAAGTATAGCAAAGGCGCTCCCTACGGCGGCGATGCGGGGGCCGAGCGGGATGCCGCCCCTGCCCCCTTTTCCCAATAAGTAAGTTATGGATAACTTATGAACTGCCCGCAGCGGTTGACCTCTGATAAAAGTTATCTTAAATTAACACTTGTCGAATCGGAGGACCTCCTCCCGCCGATTCAACGTTAACCCGGCGGCCGATTCCTGCTTCGGCAGCATCTGCCGCAAAATACGGTCCGCAAAGGTCTCCCCCTCTCTCCCTTTGCGGACCGTCGTTTTTCCCGGGACGCCGGAGAGCATCGGCCGGATAGCCGTGCTATGATGAACCGACGGACCAAGGAGCATCCTATGGAAAAAATGTCCATGTCGAACGAGGACTACCTCGAAGCCATCGTCATGCTGGGCGGCACGACCAAGCAGGCGGTGCGCTCCGTCGATGTCGCCAACCGCCTAGGGGTGTCGAAGGCGTCGGTCAACAAGGCCGTGAACTACCTCAAAGACAACGGCTATGTCGACCAGCCCTTCTACGGGGGCATAACCCTCACGGCCTCCGGCCAGAAATACGGCCGCGCCATCTACAAACGCCACCGGTACCTCACTACCTTCCTTGCCAAGGAACTCGGCATAGCCCCCGAGACGGCCGAGCGGGAAGCCTGCCTTATGGAGCACGCCATAAGCGATGCGTCCTTCAAGAAATGGGTGGCCTACATCGACCGCCTGGATATCATGGAGGACTAACGCGGCTTCCGGCCTTTCCCGCGGTTCAGCGGGGCCGTTTGCGTTAAGTTGGTCGATAAACCGTGAAGAGGCGGCGCCCCATGGTATCCTGATGCCATCAGCGCATCAAAGGAAACCCAGTCGGACGAAGATGCATGGAGGGGCGCACGCGGATATGCCCGGAAGCACCAGGAACATAGCGCAGACGGGCCGGACCGGCTCTTCCCGCCAGCAGCGCAGCCGCACCGCTCCATCTCCCGCTCCCACTCGCACTGCGCGCCGCGGCAATCCTTCTTGGTACGATGCCGAAGAAGCCCGCGAGCAATACGAAGACGCACGCCGCAGCCCTGCGGCAGCCGATAGCGCAGGCGAGCTGGAGGTTTCCCGGGCCGGTGCCCGCGACCGCCGGCGCCGCCAACGCTCGAAGGAGCGGGCCGGCCGCATGTTCGACCGCCAATTCGGAGGCGCCGATGCGGCCGCATCGGCCGAGGGTTCTCCCCGGGCTGCCGTGTACAAGGGCAAGATGGGCCCTTCCCACCGCAAGGCCTCCCGGATGCAAGGGGGCGGTTCCGCTGTCGCTACGGCTTCCATTCCGGGGGCGGGTGCCGCGGCCGGTGCCCTGGCCGGAGCTGCAGCCGGCGCGGCCCGCGAAGGCGCTTCGGCCATCGTCCGCCGCACGTCCCTCACCCCCCGCTCCCTGAAGATAATCACGGTGCTCGCCTGCCTGGTGTTCGCCTGCACCTTCCTGTACACGCCGGCCCAGCAGTATTACCAGGCCCAACGCGAATACGATCGCCTGACGGCGGAATACGCCAGCATCGAGAGCCGCAACGAGGCGCTCGATGTGCAAAACGACATCCTGACCAGCGATGCCGGCATCGAGGATGCGGTGCGCCAGAAGTTCGGCTATGTGAAAGAGGGCGAGGAGACCGCCATCGTCACCGGTCTGTCCGAGGAGACCACCGACGCTCTGCGCGATAGCGAGCATATCGAGGCCAACGTGCTGTCCAGCAGCGTGAAGGCCCCGGAGGAATGGTACACGCCCATCCTCGATGCGCTTTTCGGCGTCGAGTAGCCAGCAGGCCGCACCATGCGAATAGAACCCTCGCCGAACCGCCCGCTTCGCCCGGGGCGCTATGCGGCCATCGACATAGGAACCGTGACCTGCCGCCTGCTGGTTGCCGAGGTCACGCCCGATGGGGCGGTGGAAGACGTGCAGCGCAAGATGGCGATCTGCAACTTGGGCGAGGGCGTGGACGAGACGCATCGCCTGAGCTCCCAGGCCATCGAGCGCGTGGGAGCTGCAGTGGATGGGTTTGCCGCAGAGATCGCCCGCTGGAGCGCCTTGGACGGCATCCCCGTACCCACCTATGCCGTAGCCACATCAGCGACCCGCGATGCCGAGAACGCCGATGAGTTCCGTGCGCGCTTGGAAACGGCAGGCGTCGTCCTTCACGTCATCCCGGGCGGGAAGGAGGCTGCCTTCTCGTTTGCCGGCGCATCGGCCGCCTTTCCCGCCCAGCCGGTTGCTGTGGTGGATGTAGGCGGTGGCTCAACCGAGGTCATCGCCGGAACGGGCGGGAGTGCTCCCGCATTCGCCCGGTCGTTCGACGTGGGCTGCCGGCGTCTGACCGAGCGTTTCCTGCACGCCGATCCGCCGGCGCCGGAGCAGCTTGCCGAGGGCCGTGCATGGCTGCACGCCCAGATGGATGCCTACCTGGATGAGCTCGCCGAGGCAGGTTGCTTCGCCGCACCGTTCGTGGCTGTGGCGGGTACGGCCACCAGCTGCGTCACCATGCGCGACAGGGTGCGCGAGTACGATCCGGCCCTGGTCCACGGCGCATTCGTGAGCAGTGCCGATGTGGAGGCCCTGCTGCAGCGGCTCGCTGCGCTCCCGCTCGCCCAGCGCCGCGATGTGGTGGGGTTGGAGCCCCGTCGAGCCGAGGTCATCGTGGCCGGTTTGCTCATCTTGCAGGCGATCATCGAGCGCACCGGCGCCCCCGGCTTCATCGTGAGCGAGCTGGATATCCTCCACGGCATAGTGCTGGCCATGGCCTCGGAAGCGGATATCCTGCAGTCATAATCGTTCTTCCCGCTCAGGAATAATGAAGCCTGCCTGCAGGCGATGGCGCTATAATGATGCGTCGTTGGGGGAGCGTGGCGGAACTGGCAGACGCAGCGGACTTAAAATCCGCCTCCTTCGGGAATGTGGGTTCGAGTCCCACCGCTCCTACCACCTACACCGATTTCGCGTAGTTCTGGGATTGGTGGAAGATGTGGGCGATCATCACCAGGTCCTCGGCGGTCTTATACAGCATGATGTAGTTGTTGACGCAGCAAGTCCGATATCCATAAGCGGCGAGTTCCGGCAGGCGGGACAGCGCGAACAGGGTGGGATTCTCTTCTATCAACGCAACCTGACGGGCGAATTCATCCATGAAGCCGATGGCTGCTTGGCGGCTTTTCAGCACATTCGCAAGGTAATCGACGATGCCGCGGTATTCCCGCTGGGCTTCTTCCAGGATTACGACCCTATAAGCCATATTCGGCTCTTATGGTCTGCGCGAAATCGTCGAAATCGGCATAGCGCCCCGCTGCCGCCTCTTCTTCGGCGAGCATCATGCGGGAGAGCAGCTTCGCCTTCGCCGACTCCTCATGCAGGATGCGGTACTCGCTTTCGCTCAGGCAATGGAAGGCGCTGTATCCGTTCTTGGTGACGGCAACGTCTCCCTCTTGCTCCACCAGTGCGGCGAAATCCGCCGTATTCTTCATGTCCCGTACTGGTACGCACATCGCCATGAGATCACCTCCCGCTATTGTGGCCTAATTGTACCACATCTTTGTTTCGAATGCCTGCGGTATCCGGAACGCCGGTGCTAGAATGGGCGGATGGCATTCTTATTGGGTACAGAGAAGGTTACGGTCGACTACCCGTCCAAGACGGTGCTGCAGGATGTTTCGCTGGGGGTGGATACCGGCGACCGCATCGGCATCGTCGGGCGCAACGGCGACGGCAAGTCCACGCTGCTGAAGGTGCTGGCGGGCGTCGTCCCGCCCACCGAGGGACGCGTCATACGCACCAACGGGGTGCGCGTGGGGCTGCTGGGGCAGACCGACAGCCTGGATGACGAAGCCTCGGTGCAGCGGGCCGTGGTGGGCGATATGCCGGAACACGAATGGGCCGGCGATTCCCGCATACGCCAGATCATCGCCGGCATCGTGGGGGATATCCCTTGGGACGCCCCTGTGGGCACCTTGTCGGGCGGCCAGCGCCGCCGGGTGGACCTGGCGCGGCTGCTGGTGGGCGACTACGATGTGCTGATGTTCGACGAGCCCACCAACCACCTGGACATCCGGGCCATCCACTGGCTGGCCGAGCACCTGCGCACCCGCTGGCGCCAGGGCCAGGGGGCTTTTTTGGTGGTAACCCACGACCGCTGGTTCCTCGACGAGGTATGCACCTCCATGTGGGAGGTGCACGACCGCCGGGTGGAGCCCTTCGAGGGCGGCTTCTCGGCCTATATCATGCAGCGCGTCGAGCGCGAGCGCGTGGCCCGCGTCACCGAAGAGCGCCGCCAGAACAAGCTGCGCCGCGAACTGGCGTGGCTGTCGCGCGGGGCCCGGGCCCGGGCCACCAAGCCGAAGTTCCATGTGAAGGCGGCCCAGGAGCTCATCGCCGATGTGCCGCCCCTGCGCGACCCGTTGGAGCTGAAGCGCATGGCCATCACGCGCCTGGGCAAGCAGGTGGTCGATGTGAAGAACGTCACCGTGGAGTTCGACGGCCGCAAGGTACTCGACGGCGTGGAATGGCTCATCGGCCCCGGGGACCGCCTGGGCATCGTGGGCGAGAACGGCGCCGGCAAGACCACCCTGGTGAACGTCATACAGAAGAAGCTGTGCCCCACCGATGGCTTCGTGAAGGTGGGGAAGACGGTGAAGTTCGCCGTGCTGTCCCAGCACTTGGACGAGCTGAACGCCCTGGGCGACGACCGCGTGCGCCAGGTGGTGGGGCGCTTCGGCCACGCCATCATGCTGGACGGCAAGGACCAGACCCCCAAGCAGCTGCTGGAGCGGCTGGGCTTCGGCAACGCCGAGATGAACGAGCCGGTGCGCGACCTCTCCGGCGGCCAGAAGCGCCGGCTGGCCCTGATGCTCATCCTGCTGGAAGAGCCCAACGTGCTGATACTGGACGAGCCGGGCAACGACCTGGATGTGGATATGCTGGCTGCCGTGGAGGACCTGCTGGACGGCTGGCCCGGCACGCTGATCCTGATAACCCACGACCGTTTCCTCATGGAGCGCGTCACCGACGACCAATACGCCCTGATGGACGGCAAGCTGCGCCATCTGCCCGGCGGCATCGACGAGTTCCTGCGCCTGTACGACCAGCGCGAGCAGCGCCGGGCGGCCCAGGTTGCCCCTGCGAAGGACGCCCCGGCGGCCGCATCCCCCGAAGGCGCCCCGGGCGGCCTGACCAACCAGGAGCAGCGGGCCCTGAAGAAGGCGCTGCAATCGGCCGAGCGCCGCATGGGCACCCTGCGCGGGAAGATAGCCGATGCCGAAGAGCGCCTGCAGCAGGCCGATCCCACCGATTACCAGGCCCTCGGCGAGATACAGGCCGAGATAGACGGCTTCCGCGCGGCCCTGGATGAGCTCGAGCTGGAGTGGCTCGAGCATGCCGAGGCCCTGGGCCAGTAGCCTTCCGCCCGCAGCGCCGCTTCCGAGCGCAACGGTTTATTACAGAATCTCAACGGTTCGCCGCATCGGGCCGCCCCTCCGGCTCTTCCGCGTATCCGCCCGGGCCGATGTGCTACATTAACCCCCGAGAAAAGAGAACGGCGGCAAGGCGCAAACGACGTATCGGAGGCGCTGCCGCCAACCAGAGGAATAGGAACCATCATGACGAGCAACCCGTTGCTTAGCTGCCGGGGCCTGTCGGCTTCGGTGGACCAGAAACCCATCCTGTTCGACATCGATCTGGATATCCCCCAAGGGCAGGTGCATGTGCTCATGGGCCCCAACGGTGCCGGGAAATCCACCCTGGGCCATGTGATCATGGGCGACCCCGTCTATGACGTCACCGGCGGGGAGGTGCTCTTCGACGGCCGGAACATCACCGATCTGTCGCCGGATAAGCGCAGCCGCCTGGGGCTGTTCCTCAGCTTCCAGGCGCCGGTGGAGATCCCCGGCGTGCCCCTTTCCAGCTTCCTGCGCGCCGCCATCGAGGGCCGCGAGGGCATGAAGATGAAGAACAAGGAGTTCAAGAAGAGGATCGCCGAGCTGGCCGACGAGCTGGACATGGACAAGTCCTACCTGAACCGCGAGCTGGGCGTGGGCTTTTCCGGCGGCGAGAAGAAGAAGGTGGAGATGCTGCAGCTGCTGTTATTGCAGCCGAAGCTGGCCATTCTGGACGAGACCGATTCGGGCCTGGATGTGGACGCGCTGTCGGTGGTGTCGCGGGGCATGGAGCTGTACCGCGAGCGCTGCGACGGCACGCTGCTTATCATCACCCACAACACGCGCATCCTGGAGCACCTGCAGGTGGACGAGGTGCATGTGATGGTGCAGGGCCATATGGTGGCCCAGGGGCCGGCGTCGCTGATCGACCGGATCGATGCGAACGGCTTCGAGGAATACGAGAACGAGCTTGCGGCCCAGCAGGCTTCGGCGAAGTAGGCGCATCGCCATGGCCGAGAAGAAACGCACCTACGTCGAGGACATCGACCGGAGCCTCTACGACTTCCGCAACGAAGATGCCGCCGCCGACCGCAAGAACGAGGGCCTGACCCCCGAGATAGTCCGCGAGATATCCGAGCGCAAGAACGAGCCCGATTGGATGCTGCAGCACCGGCTGACGTCCCTCGAGGTATACAACAGCATGCCCATCCCCGATTGGGGCCCTTCCATCGAAGGGCTGGACATGGACCACATCGTGACCTACGTGAAGCCAGACACCGACCAGCAATCCGATTGGGAGAGCGTGCCCGACAATATCAAGGACACCTTCGACCGCCTGGGCATCCCCTCGGCCGAGCGCGAGTACCTGGCCGGCGTGGGGGCCCAGTACGATTCCGAGCTGGTCTACCATTCCATGCAGGACAGCGCCGCGCAGATGGGCATCGTGTACTCCGGTATCGAAGAGGCCCTGGAAGGCGAGTACGCCGACCTCATCCGGCAGAAGTTCATGACGCTCATCCCGCCCACCGACCACAAGTTCGCCGCCCTGCACGGCGCGGTATGGTCCGGCGGCTCCTTCGTCTACGTGCCCAAGGGCGTGAAGCTGGACTATCCGCTGCAGAGCTATTTCCGGCTGAATGCGAAGGGGGCCGGCCAGTTCGAGCACACGCTGATCATCGTGGAGGACGACGCCGACCTGCACTTCATCGAGGGCTGCTCGGCCCCGAAGTACAACGTGGCCAACCTGCATGCCGGCGCCGTGGAGCTGTTCGTGGGCAAGCGGGCGCACCTGCGCTACTCGACCATCGAGAACTGGTCGAAGAACATGTACAACCTGAACACCAAGCGGGCCCGCTGCGACGAGGAGGGCTCCATCGAATGGATCAGCGGGTCCTTCGGGTCGCATGTGGGCTACCTGTACCCGATGTCCATCCTGGCCGGTCGCAAGTCGCAATCGTCGTTCACGGGCATCACCTTCGCCGGCCGCGGTCAGAACCTCGACACCGGCTGCAAGGTGGTGCTGGGCGCGCCCGACACCTCCGCCTCGGTGGAGACCAAGGGCATCTCGAAGGACGGCGGCATCCAGACGTTCCGCAGCTCGGTGGTGGCCACGCCGAAGGCTGCGGGCTCCCGCTGCACGGTGTCGTGCCAGTCGCTCATGCTGGACGACCGCAGCCGCTCCGATACCATCCCCGCCATGGACATCCGCTGCAAGAGCGTGGACATAGGCCACGAGGCCACCATCGGGCGCATCGGCGACGACAAAGTGTTCTATCTGATGAGCCGCGGCATCTCCGAGGAAGAGGCCCGCACCATGATAGTGAACGGCTTCGCCGAGCCCATCAGCAAGGAGCTGCCGTTGGAATACGCGGTGGAGATGAACAACTTGATCAAGCTCGAGATGGAGGGGGCGATCGGGTAATGGCAGCCAAGGAAACCACAGCCATGGACTTCATCGGTGCCAGTCAGATGCCGGCCATCACCTGGCACTACCTTCAGATGAACGATGCGCGCATACAGATTCCCGCCGGCCTGGCCCTGGCCCCCTGCGTGGAGGTGAGCGAACCCTGGTTGGCCCGGGGTGCGGCCGACGAGTTCGAAAACGCCCTGGCCGATGCCCAGGAGCGCTGGGAGGCCACCCATCCGGAGCCCACGGCGGCCGAGGTGGCGGTTTTGGAGGAGGCCCGGGAGGCCGAGGCCGGGGCTACCTACGGCGGCACGGCGCGGTCGACCTACCAGGAAACCGCCGATGCCGTGGCCGAGGCCCGCTCCCTGGTGGATGCCTTCGAGCACGGGGTCGACGACGAGGTGGCGGCCTACCTGCGCTATGCGGCCGGCGACCGCGTGGTGGTGAACGCGGACCCGGGCCAGACGGTGAGCGCCCAGGTGGTGGTAAGCGCCGTGGCCGATGCCGTCAGCGTGGCGGCCGTCGATGCCATAGCCGGCGAGGGCGCCGTGCTGGACCTGTCGGTGGTGGTGGAATGCGCCGACGGTGCCGTGGAGCTGCAGAACGCCGTGGCGGGTTCGACCATCCGGGTGTTCGCCGACGAGGGGGCGAAGGTTTCCGTCACCCGCCTGCAGGCCCTGTGCGATGGCGCCGTGGACATCGACGATATGGCCCTGTTCGCCGCCGAAAACGGGCGCATCGATGTGCGCCAGACGGTCCTGGGGGCCCGGTCCTCTTACACCGGCTTGGCCTGCGATCTGCGGGGTGACCAATCGAATCTGACCATCGATACGCGCTATCTGGGCCAGGGCGACCAGCAGCGCGATTTCAACTACATCGTGCGCCAGCACGGGCGCAAGACCGAAAGCAGCCTGGCAGCTAACGGCGTGCTGGCGGGCGCCAGCAGCAAGTGCCTGCGGGGCACCATCGATTTCGTGCGCGGCTGCTGCGGCTCCGAGGGTTCCGAGAACGAGACGGTGCTTCTGGTGGACGAGGGCGTGCGCAACAAGACGGTGCCCACGCTGCTGTGCAACGAGGACGATGTGGCCGGCAACCACGGGGCCACCATCGGGCATGTTCGCGAGGAGCAGCTGTTCTACCTGGCCAGCCGCGGCCTGTCCCAAGAGGCGGCCGAGCGCATGTTCGTGAGCGCCCTGGCAGAGCAGGCGGTGCTCGATGCGGCAGACGACCGGGCCCGCCAGGCGGCCCTTTCCTATGGCAATCGGTTGAAGCCGGGCTTCTCCGACCTGTTCGACGAGGAGGCATAGCATGGCGAATCGCACGCTGCACGGCGAGGATATGCTGACGGCCGACGGCCGCGCGGAATGGCAGAGCCGCGATGCGAAGGCATCGGCTTTGGCCGCCTCGCCCTACAAGAAGGATTTCCCGCTTCTGGCTACCAAGCCCGACCTCGCCTTCCTGGACAGCGCGGCCACGGCCCAGCGGCCTGCGGCGGTGCTGGATGCCCAGCGTTCGTTCTACGAGGAGATGAACGCCAACGCCCTGCGGGGCCTCTACGACCTGTCGGTGCAGGCCACCGAGGCCATCGATAACGCGCGGGCCCATGTGGCGCGCTTCATCGGCCTGGACGGCAAGAAGGATGCCTGCGATATCGTGTTCTGCCGCAATACCTCCGAGGCGCTGAACCTGCTGGCCTATTCCTACGGTTCCCTGGTGCTGAAGCCCGGCGACGAGGTGTGCATCACCATCATGGAGCATCACTCCAACCTGATTCCCTGGCAGCAGGCGTGCCGTGCCGCCGGGGCCGAGCTGGTCTATATGTATCCGGACGACCAAGGGGTCATCTCCGAGGATGAGATGCGGGCGAAGATCGGCCCCAAGACCAAGATCGTGTCGGCTGCCCACGTGTCCAATGTGCTGGGTGTGGCGAACGATGTGAAGCTGATGGGGAAGATCGCCCATGAGTTCGGGGCGGCTATGATCGTGGACGGCGCCCAGTCGGTGCCCCATTTCCCGGTGGATGTGAACGACCTGGGCTGCGATTTCTTCGCGTTCTCGGGGCATAAGATATTCGGGCCCATGGGCGTGGGCGTGCTGTGGGGGCGCCATGAGCTGCTGGAGGCCATGCCGCCGTTCCTCACCGGCGGCGAGATGATCGATGCCGTGACGGAGCAGACGGCTGTCTGGGCTCCCGTTCCCGAGAAGTTCGAGGCAGGCACCCAGGATGCCGCCGGCATCTACGGGCTGGATGCGGCGCTGAGCTACGTGGAATCCGTCGGTTATCCGGCGATGGAGGCGCGGGAGAAGGCCCTGGTGGCTCAGTGCATGCGCCGCTTGGCCGAGCTCGATTTCGTGCGCATCATCGGGCCTGCCGATCCCGCGGCCCACCACGGGGTGATCAGCTTCAACGTCTGCACCGTGCATCCTCACGATGTGGCCAGCATCCTGGATATGGACAACGTGGCCATCCGCGCCGGGCACCATTGCGCCCAGCCGCTGCTGGATTTCCTGGGCATCGATTCCTGTTGCCGGGCGTCGTTCGCCTTCTATAACGATTCTGCCGATATCGACCGCCTGATCGACGGCCTCAACCATGTTTGGAGTATGTTCCATGGCCAATGATGCTATATACACCGCAGCCCTGATGGAGCACAATGCCCATCCCGACTACAAGTACGATATGGACGACTTCACCCACGAGCACGAGGGGGTGAACCCCAGCTGCGGCGACGAGATGACGCTGAAGCTGCGCCTGTCCGACGACGGCTCCACCATCGAGGAGGCCGCCTTCGTGGGATCGGGCTGCGCGGTTTCCCAGGCTTCGGCCGATATCATGGCCGAGCTGATCACCGGCGAGACGGTGGAAGAGGCCAAGCGCCTCAGCGGGCTGTTCGTGCGCATGATCCAGGGCGATGAGCTGTCGCCGGACGAGGTGGAGGACCTCGACGAGGCCTACCAGCTGCAGTCTATCTCGCGCATGCCCGCCCGTGTGAAATGCGCCGAGCTTGCCTGGAGGACGCTCGACAACATCCTGTAACGGTGCGCCCCGCCGCCGCGGAAGGGCCTGGGAGGGGCTGCGGCCTACAGCTGCTCGGCGCGATGGCTCGAACCTTCCTGTTTGTCTGTCCGCGCCTGCGCAAGCGGCCGCAACCCCTCCCAGGCCCTTCCGCGGCGGCGGGGCGCATCGCAGGCTGAATCTCGCTGGCGGGTTGTTTGGTGTTGAACCAGCGCCTGCGCAAGCGGTGCCCACCCCTCGCCGGTCCCGCCGCTTCCCCGGGGCCCGTTGCAGGCTGAATCTCGCTGGCGGGTTATTGAGATAGGTTATGCCTTACAGGCGGGGGTCGGGTTAGAAGGGGACCTCGTCGTAGATCAGGTTGTAGTCGCGTTCGATCATTTGGAAGAAGTCTGCAGGGCTTATCGGGGGGATGGTGCTTGCGGCGAAGCCGGTTTTGTCGCGGGTCAGCAGGTAGTCGGCTTTGATTTTCTCGGCGCAGATCGCAATCAGGCAGTCCTCGAAATCGGGCCAGGCGCGGTCGGTGGCCATCTGCACGTCGGCTCCCTCGACGCTGCAGAATTGGAAGTACCGGTAGCTCTCCGCGAATGCTCGGTATATGTCATCGGCCGCGTTGTCCTTCGAGAGCACATAGAAGATATCGGTGAAGGATTTCGCGGATACCCACAGGTCGGCATCGCCGAAGGTGCTCATGATGGCGAGCTTCCGGGCGTCTTGCCCGAAAGGCTCCCGCTGGGTGTAGAAATCGATCAATATGTTGGTATCAAGCAGAAGGCGCATAGCGGTCGTCCCTCGCATCGTTCAGCAGGTCTTCGAAGCTCTTCCCGTTGGGGTATTCAAGGGGTGCAGCCAGTTTCATCGCTTCGAAGGAACGCCGCAGCGCATCTTTCTGCGAGGCATTCAGCTTGCGGGATCCCTGCTTGCGGGCAGCCCCGTTCAGGGGTTCGGCTTGCGGCAGCCTCTTCTCTGCCAGCACGAAGCGGTAAGCCGCATTGATGAGCTCCGTCGGCGATAACCCCAGCGATTTCAGGATTCTATTGCCCTGGTCCTTTATCTCGACGGGCACCCGTGCGGTGACGATGGCATCCATGGCGAACCTGCCTTTCAACGCCGTAATATTGTAATACAAAGAGGGAGTGCGGTCAACCGGTCAGCGGCGCGTGTTCAGGTAGGCTACGGCCAGCTGGGTGCGGTTGCGCAGGTTCGATTTCTGCAGGATGGCGCTTATGTGGTTGCGGACGGTTCCCTCGCTGGCGAACACCGCGGCTGCTATCTCCTTGTTGTCGAGGCCCCGGGCCACGAAAGCCGCGATTTCCAATTCGCGCTCCGTCAGGCTGTCCAAGGCGAGTTCGGGGCAAGGGCCCGCGGCATCGCCCCAGGGTTCGATCGATTGCCCGGCGGCGTCTTCCAATTCGGTCACCCGATCGCGCAGCGTGTGGTTGCGCCTGGCCAGAGCCAGCGACTGCTCCCTCACGGCATCACGCAGCACTCGGGATTGCCGGCGTTCCGCCGTCAACTGGGCCGCCCGGCGTCCCAGGGCCCAAGCCAGAAGCCCCAGGGCAGCGGCGAAGGCGGCATATTCCAAGGGAAGGCGCAGGAAGGCGCCCCCAAGGGGTGCGAGCCACGCAAGGGCCATCCATCGGTAGCGGCTGCAGGCGCAGCCATAGACCACCGGCGCCAGGAACACGGCCGCCAAGGGGACGGCGCAGGCGAATACCAGGTAGGCCAGCAGCAATCCCAGGCCCACCCGTTCCGGCAGCAGATAGGCGACGGTCGATACCGCATAGGCGGCCAACAGCAGTCCCACCGATGCCGCATCGGCCGGCACCGTCAGGAAGGCGGCCAGGCATCCCGCCAGCAGCACGGTTCTATCCAGAAGGGGTTCCATGGTTGCATTGTACCCCGTCCGCTTTGGGCTATCGGCCTTCGAATGGCTGCCGGTTTTCCCCTAGGTGCTTGCGACCGGGGGATTCTTGCATCCATGACATTTGTCATATGGCGGTTTCGGGCCGGGGTGCGCACAATGGAGCGAGCATGCAGATGCATGAAACGCACCCGTGCGGGAAGGAGCCCCATGGCCATTGTATCGGTGCAGAATCTGGTGAAGCGCTACGGCGACCTGCTCGCCCTGGACCACTTCAACCTTTCCATAGAAGAGGGCGAGATATTCGGGCTGCTGGGACCCAACGGCAGCGGCAAGACCACGGCCATCAACTGCATCCTGCAGCTGCTCACCTATGACAAAGGGTCCATCGAGCTGTTCGGCCAGCCCATGGGCCCCACCCGCTACGACTTGAAGCGGCGCATCGGCATCGTGCCCCAGAACGTGGCGGTGTTCGAAGAGCTCACTGTGCGCGAGAACATTGATTACTTCTGCGGCCTGTACATCGACGATGCCGCCGAGCGCCGCAGGCTGGTGGCCGATGCCATCGAGTTCGTGGGCCTGGAGGATTTCGAGCGCACCCGCCCGCGGAAGCTCTCCGGCGGCCTGCTGCGGCGCCTGAATATCGCCTGCGGCATCGCCCATCGCCCGGACCTCGCCTTCTTCGACGAGCCCACGGTGGCGGTGGACCCGCAGAGCCGCGCCTCCATCCTGGCGGGCATCCAGGCCATGAACGAGGCCGGCACCACGGTGGTGTACACCAGCCACTATATGGAAGAGGTCGAAGAGGTGTGCACGCGCCTTATGATCATGGACCACGGACGCGCTCTGGCCCTGGGCACGCCCTCGGAGCTGAAGGCCGAATCGGGCGCCCGGGAGCGCATCGAGATCGACCTCGAGCACCTGCCCCAGGCCGCGGCCCTGCGCCTGCAGGCGCTGCCGGCGGTGCAGGCCCTGCGCTACGAGGCGCCCACCCTTTACCTTACCTGCGAGAACGGCGACCACAACACGGCCGATGTGCTGGCCGTGCTGGCGGAATGCGGAGCGGCTCCCGGGCGCATCTGGGCCCAGCCGCCCACCTTGAACGATGTATTCCTCGAGATAACCGGCCGCGAGCTGCGGGACTAGGCGGCTCATATGGCGAACACATTCAAATACCTGGTGCTGGCCCTGGTGCGCGACAGGGACATGATGATATGGTCGCTGGCCTTCCCCATCATACTTTCCACCTGCTTCATCTTCATGTTCGCGGGGCTTGACAACATCGGTCAGACCGAGCCGGTGCGCACGGTGGTGGTGCAGGACGCCGCCTATGATGGCGACGAGGCGTTCCGGTCCTTCATCGAGGGCATCTCGGGCAGCGCCGAGGGCGAAGAGCCGCTGCTGGCCGTCGAGTTCGCCCCCACCCGCGGGGAAGCAACGGCGCGGATGGCGGCCTCGGCGCAAGATGAGCACCCCATCGAAGGGGTGCTGCTGGTAGGCGGCGGGGGCCTGCCGGAGGTCCTGCTGAACAACATGACCTCCAGCGACGACCCCCAGATGGGCGGCGTGTACCAGAGCATCCTGGTTACCGCGGCCGATAGCTACGCCAGCCGTCGGCAGCTCGTCACCGACCTGATGGAAGACGACCCGCGGGCGTTGGCGAACCAGGCGGTGACCGATGCCCTGTCGGCGGTGGAGCCCCTGACGCAGAAGGTGTCGGTAACCCAGAATGCGCCCAAGGAATCGGTGCGCTACTACTTCGCCCTGCTGGGCTTCGCGGCGGTGATGGGCGCCCAGGGCAGCCTGACCGCCGTGCTGTGGCTGTTGCCCCGCACCAGCGCCCTGGGGGCCCGCCGCAGCGTGGGCGGCACCTCGCGGTTGCGCAGCCTGCTGGGAACCCTGGCAGCCTGCTGGATCGTATCGTTTGCGTGCCTGGTGGTGGCCTACCTGTTCATGCGCTTCGTGGCCGGGGTCGATTTCGCCGGACGCGACCTGCTGTGCCTGGCGGCGCTGGCGGCTTCGTCCCTTATGGCTACGGCTTTGGGGGCGGCCATCGCCGTGCTGCCGCGGCTGAACAGCAACGCGAAGGCGGGGCTGCTGACCGCCCTCGTCTGCATCGCGGCGCTGTTCGCCGGATTGTACGGCCAGCCCACGATGGAATTGGCCGACACCGTGGCCGCTGCCTGCCCGGCCTCCCAATGGGTGAACCCGGCGGTGCAGGTTTCCCAGGCCATGTTCTCGCTTATGTACTACGACACCCTGGCCCCCTTCCTCACCCATATCGCCGTGCTGCTGGTTATGGCGGCCGTGCTGCTCGCCTGCTCGGCGGCGGCTCTAAGGAGGCAGCGCTATGCGAGTCTTTAAATGCGCCCTGAAACTGGTCCTGCGCAACCCCCTGCCTTGGCTGATCTACACAGTGGCCCTCAGCTTCATGGGGGTGGCCATGGCCTTCGGCGTTGCGGGCGGCCAGAGCGCCCCGGAGGACCCGCAACCCCAGCGGGCGGCAGTGGACTATGCGCTCATCGACCGCGACGGCGGGGCATTGGCCCAGGGGGTCGGCGACTTCCTGGCAACCCGCGGCCAGCAGGTGCCCCTGCAGGATACGCCCCTGGCCCTGCAGGATGCCGTGGCCAAGGGCCAGGCGGACTACATCCTAATCATCCCCGAGGGCTGGGGCGATGCCTTCGCCAGCGCGGCACGGGAAGGTGCCCCGCTGCCCACTGTGGAATGCGTCTACAGCTTCTATTCCGCCGAGGGATCCCTGGCCGATGCGCAGCTGTCCGGCTTCGCCAGCCTTCTTGCCGCCTCTATCGCGGCCGACCCTTCGGCGTCCGGGCAGCAGCAGGTGCGTGCCGCCCTGGATGCTGCGGCGCAGCAGGCTGCGGTCTCCTACGCAGGCGGCGAGGAAGCGGGTCCGGCGCGGGGCTTCTCGTTCTTCCTGGAATTCAGCATCTACTCGCTGTTCGCTTCCATCGTGGTATGCGTGAGCATGCTGCTGAGCACCCTCGACCGCACCGATGTGCGGCGGCGCAACCTTTCGTCGCCGGTCAGCTATGGGGCCTACAACGCCCAGACCATCCTTGCCTGCTTCGTCATCGTGCTGGTCATCGATGTTTGGACCCTCGGCCTGGGGCTGGCGGTGTTCCATGGGTCGGCGGCAGCTATGGGCGCTGATACCCTGGCGCGCATGGTGCTTACGGTGCCGGTGTTCTCGCTGGTGCCTTTGGGACTGGGGTACCTGCTGGGGCAGTTCCGCCTGGGCGGTCCCGCCGCCAACGGCATCGGCAACATCATCGCGCTGGTGCTGTCGTTTCTGGGCGGCGCTTGGATGCCGCTGGATTTGGCGCCTCAGGGTGTGCAGGTGGTGGCCCGCTTCCTTCCCGGATTCTGGTATACCGAGGCGCTGACCTCCGACGGATGGCAGGGGGCATTGTCCTGCTGGGGTGTGCTGCTGCTGTTCGCGGTCGCGCTGTTCGCCACCGCGCTCGTGGCCGCCAAGCTGCGGGCCCAGACCAGCGAGGCCGGCGGCAACGCCGCCGCCGAGGTGGTGATGTAGCATCGAAGCGCCTCCGGCCGTTGTGATTGGCTATAATCCCCCTTGAGAAAACGATAGCAAGGGGATGACGTGATCTACGACAACGTGTTGGAGGCCATGGGCCACACGCCGCTGATAAGGCTGCAGCGGCTGGTGGAGCCCGCCATGGCGCAGATTCTGGTGAAGTACGAGGGCGTGAACATAGGCGGGTCGGTCAAGACGCGCACGGCAGCCATGATGATCGAGGAGGCCGAGCGTCGCGGCGATATCGGCCCCGGCAGCATCATCGTGGAGCCCACCAGCGGCAACCAGGGCATCGGCCTGGCGTTGGTGTGCGCCGTGAAGGGCTACGAGGCCCGCATCATCATGCCCGATTCCGTATCGGAGGAGCGCCGCCTGCTGGTAGAGCACTACGGCGCCACGGCGGTTATCGTGCACGACGAGGGCGATATCGGCAAGGCCATCGACGAATGCATCCGCATCGCACAGGACATGGCTGCCGAGGACCCCCGCGTGTACGTGCCCCAGCAATTCGAGAACATCGACAACCTGCGGGCCCACCGCAACCACACGGCCCTGGAGATAGCCGAGGACGCCGGCTGCCATATACACGGGTTCGTCAGCGGCATCGGCACCGGGGGCACCATATCGGGCATCGGCCAAACATTGAAGCGGCTGTACCCCGACATCGAGATATGGGCGGTGGAGCCCGAGAACGCGGCCATCCTGTCGGGCGGCGGCATAGGCAGCCATCTGCAGATGGGCATCGGCGACGGGCTGATCCCCGCCATACTCGACCGCGAGATATACGATGACATCTGCGTGGTGAGCGACGAGGAGGCCCTGGAGACCGCCCGCGCGCTGGCCCGCGAGGAGGGCCTGATGTGCGGCGTGTCATCGGGCACCAACGTGGCGGCGGCCCGGCGCCTGGCCGCGAAGCTGGGGCCGGGGAAAACGGTCGTCACCGTCCTGCCCGACACCGGCGAGCGCTACTTCTCCACCCCGCTCTTCCGCTAGCGTGTCAGGGGACGTTCACTTTTGGCACACCGCAGGGAGGGTTCCCTGCGGTGTGCCAAAAGTGAACGTCCCCTGACACGTGTGGCATGCCTGGTACCCCGGCATCGCGTTATGCCTCGGTGCCCGTGATACAATAGCTGCGAAACGAGCGAACGCGCAGAAAGCTGCAGCATGTCAGCCACTTATAAAGTCAATGCGGCGAACCCGCAGGTCGTTGCACGCCTGGAAGAGCATTTCGGCCTGCCCGGCTTCATCGCGGCCATCATGGCCTCGCGGGGCATCGAGACGGTGGAGCAGGCCGAGCGCTTCCTGAATCCCTCCCTCGACCGCGATTGGCTGGACCCGTACAGCATCCCCGGCATGGGCGATGTGGTCGATGCCCTGGAGGAAGCCATCCGCGGCCGGCGCCATATCGTCGTGTTCGGCGATTTCGATGTGGACGGCGTGTCGGCCACGGCCGTGATGACCCGCGGCCTGCGGGCCCTGGGCGCCTTCGTCACGCCGTTCATCCCCCGGCGCTTCGACGAGGGCTACGCGCTGACCGAGGCATCCTACCAGCGCGTGAAGGAGCTCGATCCCGAGCTCATCGTAACGGTGGACTGCGGCATAGCCTGCAAAGACGAGATAGCCGCGGTGCAAACCGACGGCGTGGACGTGGTGGTGACCGACCATCACGAGCCCCCCGAGAACCCGCCGGTGGGCGTGCCCCTGACCGACCCCAAGACCAGCGACGCGTGCCCCAGCGCCATCCTAGCCGGTGTGGGCGTTGCCCTGAAGGTGATCCAGGCCCTGGGCGCCCGCTTCGGCTTCCCCCACCTGTGGCGCTCGTATACCGATCTGGCTGCCCTGGGCACCGTGGCCGACCTCATGCCCATGCGGGACGAGAACCGCGCCCTGGTGGCTGACGGGCTGGCCCATATAAACACCGACCCGCGGCCCTGCATCGCCGCGCTGATCGGTCAGACGGGCATCGCGGGGAAGCGCATATCGGCCACGGACTTAAGCTTCTCGGTGATACCGCGCCTGAATGCGGCCGGGCGCCTGGGCGATGCCCAGGAGGCCCTGGACCTGCTGATGACCGATGACTTCGACACCGCCTGCACCTTGGCGGCGGCCTTGGAGTCCATCAACGACAAGCGCCGCGCCATCGAGGCCGAGCTGTCCGAGGTCGCCCGCGCCCGGGCTCTGGAGGTATACCGGGGCCAGCGGGCCCTGGTGGTGGCCGGCGAGCATTGGCATGAAGGAGTGAAGGGCATCGTGGCCAGCCGCCTGGTGCATACCTATGGCGTGCCGGTGCTGCTGTTCACCATCGACGGCGACGAGGCCCGGGGCAGCGGGCGCACCGTGGGCCAGGTGAACCTGTTCAAGGCCGTAGAGAGCACGCGGGATATCCTCACGCGCTTCGGTGGCCACGAGGCGGCGGTGGGCGTGACGCTTCCCGCGGCGAAGCTGGACGAGTTCGCCGAGCGCCTGTGCGCCTTCATGGACAGCCTGCCGGAAGATGCCTTCCATCCGCTCATCGAGATAGATGCCTGCGTGTCCCTGGAAGAGCTCACCCTGGCCAGCGTGGAGGAACTTTCGCGCCTGGCCCCCTTCGGCCAGGAGAACCGCGTGCCCTGCCTGCTGGCCTCCGACGTGATGCTGGCCAACGCCCGGGCCGTGGGCGCCGAGAAGAACCACTTCTCGTGCACGCTGACCGATGGCCGCACCAGCGTTGCCGCCATCATGTTCCACTGCGCCGACATAGAGCTGCTCTCGCATACGAAGAGCCTGGTGAACGCAGCCTTCGAAGCGCAGATTGACGAATGGCGCGGCCGGCGCACCGTGAAGGCCATGCTGAAATCGGTGGCGCCGGCCCAAACCTGCAGCGCCCTGGAATCGTGGCTCGACCCCCACGATTGCCAGTTCGCCACCACCCTGTTCGCCGCCAGCGACGAGGAGCTCTGCGAATCGCGCACGGAATGTCCCATTGCCGTGCAGGCCTACGAGGACACCCGCACCGCCAGCCGCGAGTTCTGGGAGCGCCGCGCCGCCAGCGAGCCGCAGAAGCTCGAGGCCGATGTGGTGCGGGCGCTCATCGGCGAGGCACCGCTGCATCCCAAGCAGCGCGAGGTGCTGGATTCGCTGAATGCCGGGAAATCCACCTTGTGCGTCATGGCCACCGGCCGCGGCAAGTCGCTCATCTTCCATGTGTTCGCCGCCCTGTGCGCCCTGCGGGACCGCACCGTGAGCCTGTTCGTGTACCCCTTGCGGGCGCTCATCGCCGATCAGGCCTTCCATTTGAACAACGCGCTGGCGCAATTCGGCATCACCACCTGCGTGCTGACGGGCGAGACCACCCCCGAAGAGCGCGACTCCATTTACGGGCGCCTGGCCGCAGGCGAGATCGACATCGTGCTGACCACCCCCGAGTTCCTGGCCATCCATGCCGAGCGCATCGCCCGCGCGGCGAAGATCGGGTTCGCGGTGGTGGACGAGGCCCATCACATCGGGCTGGCGAAGGCGGGCAATCGCCTGGCCTACAAGGAGCTCCGCGCTATCGTGGAAACCCTGGGCAACCCCGTTACCTTGGGCCTCACCGCCACAGCCGACAGCGCGGTGGCCCAGGATATCACCCGCATTCTGCCCATCGATGCCTGCATCTGCGACGAGTCGGAGCGGCCCAACCTGGCGGTGGACGACCAGCGCGGCCTGAAGGCCCGCAACGACTACTTGGCGAAGTTGGTGGCCAGCGGCGAGAAGACCGTCATCTATGTGAATTCGCGCACGAGCTCGGTTCAGCTGGCGCGCGAGCTGCGCGAGCGGGTGCCGCAGATCGCCCTTATGATCGGCTTCTACAACGCCGGCCTCACGCGGTCCGAGCGGGCCCGGGTCGAGGAGATGTTCCGCAGCGGGCAGTTCACGGTGCTCATAGCCACCTCGGCTTTCGGGGAGGGTGTGAACATACCCGATATCCGCCACGTGGTGCTGTACCACCTGCCGTACAACGAGATAGAGTTCAACCAGATGAGCGGCCGAGCCGGCCGCGACGGCGCCCCCGCCGGCGTGCATCTGCTGTATTCCCGCCGCGATGCCGACATCAACGAGGGCATCCTGGGCGATACCACCCCCGAGCGCCCCTGCATGGTGCAGATCTACAAGGCGCTGCGCCAGGCCCAGGCCGAACCCGGGCACAAGGGGTGCTTCTTCGCCCTCAGCAACGTGGAGGCCGCCGAGCGGGCCTCGAAGCTGGGCCGGCCGGTATCCCAGGATTCCGTGGAATGCGCCATCGCGGTATTCCGCGAGCTGGGGCTGATCGAGACGCGCTCAGAATTCACCTCCGGCGAGGTCACGCGCCTGGTGCGCCTGATACCCGGCGCCGACAAGGTGGAGCTGGAGAGCTCGGTGCGCTATCAGGAGGGTCTGGACGAGCAGGCAATCTTCGCCTCCTTCAAGGCCTGGGCCCTGAAGGAGACCGCCGAAGCCCTGCGCCGCCGCATTATCCGCCCGATATTACCGTTGTAGTTCCGAATGCCTGACGGTATTCGGAACGGTAAAGGGCCGGTGGTATCATAGGGATTCACTGACCGGATGGGAAAGGGAAAGGGGTGGCTATGGCGTACGGCGATGTGGTCGAGACGGCCTTGGCGCCCGATTCCCACGAGCACGGTTTCGGCCACGGGGGCCAGCAGCCCCCCGAGGAGCGCTTCGCCCATCTGCAGGAGCTCACGGCCGCCTATCTTACCCCCGACGAAGAGGCGATGCTGGCCCGCGCCTACGAATTCGCCGCCCAAGCTCACGAGGGGCAGAAGCGCAAATCGGGCGAGCCGTTCATCGCGCATCCCATCGAGGTGGCCATCATATTGGCAGGGCTGCACATGGACGTGGAGACCATCGCCGCCGCCCTGCTGCACGATACCATCGAGGACACCGAGACCTCCCGCGATGACGTGGTGCAGCTGTTCGGCGAGGACGTGGCCACCCTGGTGGAGGGCGTCACCAAGATCACCCGCATCGAGGTGGGCAGCCTGACCGACGAGCAGGCCGCCACCATCCGCAAGATGCTGGTGGCCATGAACAAGGACATCCGCGTCATCGTGATCAAGCTGGCCGACCGCCTGCACAACATGCG
>CANOBU010000013.1 GCA_947564425.1 uncultured Eggerthellaceae bacterium | reverse complement strand
TGTTAAGCATGCCGCCAGCGTTCATCCTGAGCCAGGATCGAACTCTCCGTTCGAAATAGCTCTCGCGAGTTTCAGTACATGTATCTGCCCGAATCATTGACATAAATTGACTTTGGGTTGCCGCCGTCTCCGGCGGCGCCCGAAATTCGATTCTTCGTCTGTCTCCAGTATCCGGTTTTCAAGGTCCTCGACCCGCATGTTCTTGCAGGTCGTGGGCTGATTGTCAGCCCAAAATCCGCCGCCTCTGCTCGAAGCGGCAATTGGATATATTACTTGGCTGGAAAAGCGGAGTCAAGAACTAATTTTGGAAATTTCCGTCTCCATAGTTCGTTCAAACATAAGGGGGCCTCGATGCGGGCAAGCTGGCATCAAAGAGGCCGTTTTGTGTATTCAGATACGCTGTCCCGAGCAGGCTGGAATCTGCGACCTGGGAACATGCGAAACGGCAATCCGATACCCCGGACTGCAGCAACCCGGAATGCACACAACTCCCTTTTTCGCGTCAGGCTCGGCGGCGGAAGGACGGGGCCGATCGATCGGGCGGCCGCTTTACCGGATACGCACGAACTTGCGCTTGCCCACCTGCACCGTGGCGCCCTGAAGCACCGAGGGCTCCACGTTGTAGCGCTTGACGGCCACCGCTTCGCCGTTTATCCTCACGCCGCCGCCATCGATGAGGCGCCGGGCCTCCCCCACGCTGGCCGCAAGGCCCGCATCGGCCAGCAGCTTGGCCAGATACACCAGGCCCTCGTCGTTGGTCGTGAGGTCGGCCTGGTACTCCGGGATGTCATCGGGCACCGCATGGCGCTTGAACACGAGGTCGAACTGCTCCTCGGCCGCCTGGGCCGCCGCATCGTCGTAGTAGGCGGCCACGATGTTGCGGGCCAGGCTGCGCTTCACCGCATTGGGGTGCAGCTCGTCGGCCGCCAAACCGGCCTCGATGGCATCGACCTCGGCCACGGGCAGCGTCGAGGCAAGGCGGAAGTACTTCACCATGAGCTCGTCGGGAATCGACATCACCTTCCCGAACATGTCGGCGGGCTCGTCGGTCACACCTATATAGTTGCCGTAGCTCTTCGACATCTTCTGCACGCCGTCGGTGCCCTCCAGCAGGGGCAGGGTGAGGCACACCTGGGGCTCCATGCCCGACTTCTCCATGAGCTCGCGGCCGGCCAGCAGGTTGAACAGCTGGTCGGAGCCGCCCAGCTCCACATCGGCTTCGATGCAGACCGAGTCGTAGGCCTGCATGATGGGATACAGGAACTCGTGGACCGAGATGGGCTGGTTGCCCGTATAGCGCTTGTGGAAGTCATCGCGCTCCAGGATGCGGGCCACGGTGAAGCGGCTGGTCAGCTGCAGCAGGTCCTCGAGATTCAGGGGCAGAAGCCATTCGGAGTTGTAGCGCAGGTCGGTTTTCTGGGGGTCGAGGATCTTGAAGGCCTGGTCCACATACGTTTGGGCATTCTCGCGGATCTGCTCGAGGGACAGCTGGGGGCGCGTGGAGTTGCGCCCGGATGGGTCGCCGATGAGGGCCGTGCCGTCGCCGATGATGAGCGTGACCTTATGGCCGAGATCCTGGAATTGGCGCAGCTTGCGCAGGGGTACCGCATGGCCGATATGGATATCGGGGGCCGTGGGGTCCACCCCCAGCTTTATATTGAGGGGCTTGCCGCGCTTCAGCTTCTCCAGCAGGGCATCCTCGGGAACGATGCGGTCGGTGCCCGAGGCTATGATGTGCAATTGCTCTTCGGCAGGAAGCATGGCGGCTCGCTTTCATCTGGATATATGCGTAGCGCCCATTATACACAGGGAATGCAGGGGCACCCCGCTAAGCAGCGGCAGCGGCACCCGAAGAGGCGCTGCCCGCCGAAGCCGCCCCGGACGAAGCGGCGCTGCCCGAGGAAGCCGCACCCGCCGAACCTTGGGCGCCCTGGCCCGTACCGGCACCCTGGTCCTGGTAGTTGTAGGTGACCGCCGGCGGCGCGTTCTTGTAGGTGGGCTCCTTCACCTTGGGGAAGTCCTCGGTCTCTTCGCCCTCCAGCGCCCGGGACATGAAATCCTGCCACAGAGCGTTGGCGGTTATCCATTCGCTGGTGGATGAGTAGTCGCGGTTGCCGATCCAGGCGGCGCAGGTGAGGGTGGGGCTGTAGCCCACCAGCCAGTGGTCGCGATAGTCCACGCCGGTACCGGTCTTGCCCGCCACCTGCTGGCCGTTGGAAGGACCGGAGCTGTAGGCCGTGGCATAGGATTTCTCGAAGACGCCGCGCAGCACATCGGTGACGGCACCCGCCACCTCCTCGGACAGCGCGCGGTCGCCGGTGGTATCGGCTTCGTAGAGCACCTGGCCGTCCTTGTCCTCGATCTTGGTGATTATGACGTAGTCGTGATGCATGCCGCCATCGGCGAAGGTGCTGTAGGCCTCGGCCATCTCGAGCGGCGTGATGTTCTCGGTACCCAGGGTGATGATGGAATACTCCGGGAGGTCCGCATCGATGCCCACGCGATGGGCCAGCTCGATCACCTTGTCGGCGCCCACCTCCTCGATAAGGCGGTAGTAGCCGGTGTTCGAGGACACCGCCGTGGCGTCCTCGATGGTGCGTACGCCGTAGTTGGCGTTGTTGAAGTTGTTCACCGTCTCGCCGTTGGGCAGGGTGTAGGGGTTCGAGCAGTCGATGGTGGACTTCGGGCTTATACCGTCCTCGATGGCCGCTGCCAAGGTGAATGCCTTGAAGGACGAACCGGTGGGGCGGCCGCCCTGCACGGCGATGTTCCACTGATCGCTATAGAAATCGCTGCCGCCCACCAGGGCCTTCACATAGCCGTTGGTGGGGTCCATGGCCACCAGGGATGCATCGAGTCCCTCGTCCATGCGGCCGTATTGGTCGGCGCAGGCGGCCTCGGCGCTCTCCTGCATCTCCACATCCAGGGTGGTGTAGATCTTCAGGCCGCCCTCGAACAGGTCGGCATAGGTGCAGCCGTAGGGATTGTCGGCCTGCATGAGGGAATCGCGCACGAAGCTGGTGAAGTAGGGGAATGCGTAGATGCCCTGGGAGGGTTCTTCGGGCGCCGGGTTTAGGTTCAGGGGCTCGGCCAGGGCCTCATCGTGCTGGGCTTGGGAGATATCGCCGGCCGATAGCATGCGCTCGAGCACCTTGTTGCGCCGCTCGAGGCAGGCCTCGGGGTTCTGCTTGGGATTGAAGGCCGTAGGCGACTGGGGGATGCCTATCAGCGCAGCGGCCTGGGCCAGGGTGAGGTCCTTGGCATCGGTTTGGAAGTAGTTCTGGGATGCAGCCTGTATACCGTAGCAGCCATCGCCGTAGTTGATGGTGTTCAGGTACATGTTCAGGATCTCTTCCTTGCTGTAGAGCTTCTCCAGCTCCAGGGCCAGCTCGGCTTCGCGGGCCTTGCGCTCGAAGGTGATATCGGTGGCCTCGTCGGAAAGCGCGGTGTTGCGCACCAGCTGCTGGGTGATGGTGGAGGCGCCCTCGAGGGCGCCGCCGAAGAGGTTGTTCACCACCGCGCGGATGATGCCCGCCATATCCACGCCGTCATGCTCGTAGAAGCGCACGTCCTCGACATCGACGGTGCCCTTCTTCACGAAGTCGCTGATATCCTTCATCTCGACGGGATCGCGCTTCTCAAGCTGGAACTTCGCCAGCAGCGTCTTGCCGTCGGCTGCATACATATAGGAATCCTCGGCGAATTTGAAGGACTCGGAATTCAGGGGCGGCAGGTCGGCCACCCAATCGTTATAGGAGCTGAAAACGCTGGATACGCCGCGGAAGAGCAGGATGCACAGCGCCGCGACTATAAGGACGAAGCCCCAGACCACTGCATGGCTTTTCGATTCGCGGAATTTGCGGCGGGCTTTCATGTCTCCCTATCTGGTCCGGTTGGGCTGTGTTTGCAGCTATTATACTTCATGGGGTCGCCGAGGTGTGGAGGCCCTTGGTAGTATGGGTAACGAAACCCCAGCTTGTGAAGGGTTTTTGCCCGAGTAATAGTTACTGTGTGGAAAAGCGGGCGCCCGGGCCCGGTCACCTCCGGGCAAGGGAAGAGGATGCGCCCATGGTCGATGGAACAAGACAGCTCGAGCTTCTGGCCCCGGCCGGCGATGCCCTGTGTCTGCGAGCGGCGGTGACGGCCGGGGCCGATGCCGTTTATCTGGGCCTGGACGAATTCAACGCGCGGCGCAATGCGGGAAACTTCACCCTGGAGACGCTGCGGGAGGCCTGCACCTATGCCCACCTGCGGGGGGTGTCGGTGTATGTGGCTATGAACGTGCAGATACTCCCGAGCGAGCTCGACCGGGCCCTGACCTGCGCCGAGGAAGCCTGGGCGGCGGGTGCCGATGCGCTGATCGTGCAGGACATCGGGCTGGCGGCGGCGCTGCGGCGGCGCAACCCGGCCATTCCCCTGCATATATCGACCCAGATGAACATCCACAATGCCGCCGGCATCGAATTCGCCGCCGCGCTGGGGGCCTCGCGCGTCACCCTGGCCCGGGAGCTGCATCTGAACGAGGTGGCAGCCCTGGCCGGGCTGGCCGCCGATATGGGCATGGAAGTGGAATGCTTCGCCCATGGGGCCCTGTGCGTATGCTATTCGGGGCAGTGCCTGATGTCATCGATGATCGGGGGCCGTTCGGCCAACCGCGGCCTGTGCGCCCAGCCCTGCCGCCTACCCTACAGCCTGCATCGCGAAGGTTGCGACGAGGCGCTGCCCGTGCCGGGCGAGCACCTGCTGTCGCCCCGCGACCTGTGCACAGCCGACCTGACGGAAGCCCTGGCCGCAGCCGGCGTGCGCTCCCTGAAGATCGAAGGGCGCATGAAATCGGCCGATTACGTGTACCAGACCGTGGGCACCTACCGCGAGATACTCGACAACGGCGGCTTGGCGCTGCCGGGCCATCGGGCGCGCCTGGACGAGGCATTCAGCCGCGGCTTCACCACGGCCTACCTGGAGGGACAGCGGGGCAACGATGCCATGGGCTACGGGCGCCCCAACAACCGCGGCGTGTTCGTGGGCCGTGTGACGGGCCTGGCCGGCGGGAAGGCGCTGGTGCAGGCCGAACGGGCGCTGAGCGCCGGGGATATCGTGGAGTTCTGGACGAACCGCGGCCACTTCACCTGCCCGGTGGACGCCCCTTGCGAGGCCGGGGGCACCGCGGCCTTGGCGGCCGAGAAGCCCGTGGGCAAGGGCGATCGCGTGTTCCGGGTGCGCAACAGCGCAAGCGCCTTCCCCGACGAGCCCTTCGAGCCGCGCATCGCCGTAGCGGGCGAGATAACCCTGCGCCGGGGCCAGCCCGCCCACCTGGTGCTGCGAACCGCCGACGGCACCCAGGCAGAAGCCTGGGGCGATACCGTGGAGCCGGCGCGCACCAAGGCCCTGACCGCCGACGAGGTGCGCGAGCATGTGGGTCGATCGGGGCAGACGCCCTTCCGCCTGGCCGACGATGGCCTGGCCGTATCCCTCGACGAGGGGGTGGGCATGGGGTTCTCGGTCCTCCACCGGCTGAGGACCCGGGCCCTGGAGGCTCTGGAACGCGAGCTCCTGGCCCCCTACCGGCGTCCCGATGCAGTACCGATGGCGCCGCGGCAGCCGGTTGCCGCGGCCGGGGCCGCCCCTGCACCCGCACAAGCGCTCATCTGCGCCTGGACGACCAACCCCGGCACAGCCCGGGCGGCCAAGCGGGCCGGCGCCGACCGGCTGTACGTGCCCTTGCTGAACTTCCGCCGCGGCCAGGGCCTGTATGCCGGCGTGCGCAGCGACCGGGCCGAGCAGGCGGGCTACCCGAAGCAGTGCATCATGGCCCTGCCCACCATCGACCACGACCCCGTGGAGGGGGCGCGGGAATACCGCTGCGATTTCGACTTCTGGGACTACGTGCGCGAAGGGAAACCGGTGTTCGCCGACAACATAGGCGATGCCTGGCGGGCCCTGCAGATGGGCGCCGAGGTGGAGCTGGGGCCCCGCGTGCCGGTGACCAACCGGGCAACGCTGGAGTTCCTGGGGCGCCTGGGCATCGCCCGGGTGTGGCTGTCCCCCGAGCTGACCTTGGGCCAGATCGCCGATCTGGCCGCCGATTCCCCCGTGCCCCTGGGGCTGTTCATCAGCGGCGCCCAGGAGCTCATGGTGATGGAGCATTGCGTGCTGATGAGCCGCGGCGCCTGCGCCGAGAACTGCGGGGAGTGCCCGCGGCGCGCAGAGCGCCATCATCTGCACGACCGCAAGGGCTTCGACTTCCCCGTGGTAACCGACATGCTGGGGCGCACCCATCTGTACAACGGCGTGGAGCTCGATGGTGTGCCCACCTTGTGCGACCTGCAGGCGGCGGGGGTGTCGGCCTTCATGGTGGATACCACCCTGCTGGAGCGCGATGAGGCCGCGGCGGCGGTGAAGCGGGCGCTGCGGGCCCGGGGGCTCTGCGCCGAGGGCCGCACCCTGGAACGGCGGCCGAACACCACCACAGGACACCTGTTCCGCGGCGTCCAATAGGGGCTGTCCGCGGTTCAGAATGCCGCAGGCATTCTGAACCTACAGAGCTGCGGCGTCCTCGTCGCCCTTCTGCAGGGCGGCTATGCCTTCGTTGTAGAGGTCCTGGATCTTGCCCAAGCGCTCGTTGAAGGTGGTGCTGTCGAAGGAAGCGCTTTCGGTCTCGGCGTACAGGGCCACGTACTGTTCGAGGGCGTCCTGCAGCTTGCCGGTGCCGTCGACATAGCTCTGCTGGATATCCTTCAGAGCCTCGGGGGCCTCCAGCGCGGACATCTTGGCCAAGGCCTGCGAGGCGCTGTCGGCCTGGGTGCGCATGGCCACCACATCGCCGGAGGACACCGCTTCGACGAACTCGTCGAGCTGCACGGTGACCTCGTCCATTATCTGGTTCACCTGCGACATATAGGCGCGGTTGGCCTGCTGCTCGGTATTGACGGCAGGGGCGGTGCCCATGCATCCGGCCAGAAGGCCCACCGCCAGCAATGCGGTTGCGGCCGCCGTGGCTATCTTTGCGATGAAGCTGCGTTTCATTCCACTGCCTTTCCGTTGCCGATGCGCTCGGAGCGCATGCCGTATCCGTTCCCTGCTACCATACCATCGTTCCCGGGGCTGCGCCTAGGCGGCCTTAGCCGGCTTCTTGGTCGATGAGCCCGAATCGCCGCCCGTGTTCGCCCCCCCCCCTGAAGCGCCGCCGGTGTCCTGGGGTTTCGATGTGCTGTCCTGGGATTTCTTCGAATCGGTGCCGGTACCCTCCGACGGCTTCTTCGTCGATGAGCCGCTCGATGCGGCGTCGGAGGATTGGGAGGCGGAACTGCTGCTGACTTGCGAGGGATCGGTATAGCCATAGGGGTAGTAGGAGATGTTGTAGCGCTCGTTCTCGTAGCGCTCGTAGTGGGGATCCTCCTGCTTCTGGAATTTCTGGACCTTCAGCTTCTCCTCGTCGAAGACCTCGGTGGCGAAATTATGGAACACATCGGCGCAGGTGCCGGTGGGCACCGCTGCGGCGTTGGTGGGATCGCCCACCCAGATGGAAGCGGCGAAATAGGGCGTGAAGCCCACGAAGGAGATATCCTTGTAATCCTCGGAGGTACCCGTCTTGCCGCCCACAGACTGCCCGTTGTACAGCGCAGCCGCTGTACCGGTGCCGCCGGTGACCACGCCCTCCATGACCCGCTGGATGGCGTAGGCCTCCTCTTTGGTCAGCACCCGCTCGGCGTGCTTGCCCACATCGGTGTTGTCCACGATGACGCGGCCTTCGCGGTCCTCGATGGTGGTGACGGCGCACAGCTGATGGTGTATGCCGCCGTTGGCGATGGTGGCCGTGGCGTTGGCCAGCTCCAGGGGGGTGATATTCTGCACGCCCAGGGTGAGGGCGGCGCCGGCATCGTCTTCATAGAGGTCGGTGGTGACGCCCAGGGCATGGGCCATCTCGGCCACCTTCTTCACACCCAGCGCCGAGATGATCCTGACGAACCCGGTATTGGACGACACGGCGAAGGCGCCGGCGATGGAGCGGGTGCCGTAGCTGGCGTTGCCGTAGTTCTCCAAGGTGTAGCCGTCGATGGTGGCAGGCGAGGTGCAATCCACATAGGTGCTGTAGGGGTCGATGTTCTCCTTCACGGCGGTGGCCAGCGTGAACATCTTGAACACCGAACCGCAGGGACGGCCGCCGCCGCCCTGGCCCGTGGCCAGGTTCACCTGGCTCTGGTTGTAGTCGGCGCCGCCCACGATGGCCTGCACATAGCCCGTGGCGGGATCCACCACGGCCATGGCCACCTCCATGGCATCGCTGTACATGCCCTCGCGCTTCAGGCGGCAGGCCTCCTCGGCGGCTTCCTGGCGGCCGATATCCAGGGTGGTGTACACCTTCAGGCCGCCCTTCAGCACATCGGCCTCGGACAGGTCGTATTCGTTGTACAGCAGATCGCGCACATAGCTGGTGAAGTACGGGTAGGCCACGATGCCATCGCCCTGCAGCTCCTTGGGCTCCAGGCCCAGGGGCTGGGCTACGGCCTCGTCGTGCTCCTGCTGGGTGATGACGTTCTCGTCCAGCATGCGCCCCAGCACCTTGTTGCGGCGCTCGAGGGCCTGGCTGGGATACTGCAGGGGGTCGTTGTAGGTGGGCGACTGCGGGATGCCGGCCAGAAGCGCCGCCTCGGTCAGCGTAAGGTCTGCGGCATGCTTCGAGAAATAGCGCTGGGCCGCCGCCTCGGCCCCGTAGGCGCCGGCGCCGAAGTTGATGGTGTTCAGGTACATCTGCAGGATGTCATCCTTCGAGTACTGCTTCTCGAGCTGCATGGCGATATAGGCCTCGCGCACCTTGCGCTTGATGGAGATGTCGTCCATCTCGTCGGCCAGGATGGTATTGCGCACGAACTGCTGGGTTATGGTGGAAGCGCCCTCGAGCGAGCCGCCCGTGAGGTTGTTCACCAGAGCGCGGGCCACGCCGACGTAGTCCACGCCGCTGTGCTCGTAGAAGCGGGCGTCCTCGGTGGCGATGACCGCCGCAGACAGCAGCTCGCTTATCTGGTCGAGCTCCACCGGTTCGCGGTATTCCAGCTGGAAGCGGGCCAGGACGGTCTTGCCATCCGCCGCATACACATAGGTGGGCATGGCCGTGTTGAAGGCATCGGCCTTCTCGTAGTCGGGAAGGTCGCGGAACCATGAACTGAGAAGGGCCGCCAAGCCGAGGCACAAACCCACGAGCACCACGGCTATGACTGCAAGGACGGTGAGAACCCCCTTGAAGCCGCTCTTCTTCTGCGCCCCCAGGCGATTCTTGGCTGTGCGAGAACTCATGGGCCCCCTAGTCGGTTGCTATCAGCCGCTATTGTAACATCCCCGCCCCCGGCCACCGCATCTCCACGGAACCGTAAGGCGGCTGCAGGCTGCCGATTGCATCTTACCTAGCGGGAGAGGGATTCACAGAAAGACCCATCGCTCTGCACAGCCTTTTCAACCAGGGCGAGCTGGTCGCGGATGGCCGCGCGCCCGGTGCCGCCCTCGGTCAGACGGGCATCGGCGATGGCGGCGAGGTCGCAGGCGGCGATGATATCCTCCTCGAACAGGTCGTTCTCGGCCTTGAAGTCGGCCAGGTCGAGCTCGTCGAGATTGCATCCCCGCTGCTCGCAGAGCTTCACCAGATGCCCCGCCGCCTCGTGGGCGCGCCGGAAGGGAAGGCCCCGCTTCACCAGGTAATCGGCGACATCGGTGGCGGCCAAAAACCCCTTCTGCACGCTGGCCCCCATGGCATCGGCATTCACCTGCATGGTGGCGATCATGCCCTCCATGCAGCGGTAGCAGTCCTCGAGGGTGCGGGCAGCGTCGATGGCGCCCTCCTTGTCCTCCTGGAGGTCCTTGTTGTAGGCGAGCGGCAGCGATTTCAACGTTACCAGCAGGGCCACCAGGTCGCCCACCACACGGCCGGTCTTGCCGCGGATGAGCTCGGCGAAGTCGGGGTTCTTCTTCTGGGGCATGATGGACGAGCCGGTAGAGAAGGCATCGGACAGGGTGATGTAGCCGAACTCCGTGGTGGACCACAGCACCACCTCCTCGGCCAGACGCGACAGGTGCACGCAGGATACGCTGGCCGCATAGGAGAGGTCCAGCAGGAAGTCGCGGTCCGAGACGGCATCGAGCGAGTTCGCCGTGATGGACGAGAAGCCCAGGTCGGCGGCTACGGCTCGGCGGTCGAGGGGATAGGTGGTGCCGGCCAGGGCCGCCGAGCCCAGGGGGCATACGTCGGCGCTGTCGTAGGCCTGGGCCAGGCGCTTGAAATCGCGGGCGAACATATGGGCGTAGGCCAGCAGATGATGGGCCAGGAACACCGGCTGCGCATGCTGCAGGTGCGTATAGCCGGGCAGCAGCACATCCATGTTCTGCCGGGCCTGCTGCACCAGGGTGCGGCGCAGCTGCAGGTTGGCCTCCATCAGCTGGCGGCAGCGCTCCTTGGCGAACAGGCGCGTGTCGGTAACCACCTGGTCGTTGCGCGAGCGCCCCGTGTGCAGGCGCGCCCCCGCCTCGCCGATATCGGCTATGAGCTGCTTCTCGATGGCCATGTGGATGTCCTCGTCGTTGATGTCGAAGACGAACTCGCCGGCATCGATGGAGCGCTCGATGCGGTCGAGGCCCTCCACGATGGCCTGCACATCGGCAGCCGGGATGATGCCCTGGGCCCCCAGCATGCGGGCATGGGCCTTGGAGCCGGCGATATCCTGCCGGTACAGCTGCCTATCCACCGGCAGCGAGGCGCCGAAGCGCTGGGCGAAATCGCTCACGCTCTCGGTGAAGCGCCCGGACCAGAGTGCCATGGCCTCCCCTTTCCCTGCCGGCCGGCCTAGCGGTCGGCCTTATGCTGCAGGCGGTTGATGGCCCAGGTCTTCATGGACAGGGCGTTCAGCTCGATGAAGCCGGCGGACGATTCGTGGTTGAACTGGTCATCGGTGTCGTAGGTTGCCAGCTCGTAGCTGTACAGGGAATAGTCGCTGCGGCGGCCCACCACGGTGCAGGTGCCCTTGTAGAACTTCAGGCGCACGGTGCCGGTGACGCAATCCTGGGTGGCATCGATGAAGCCGTCCAGGGCCGCCTTCAGGGGGCCGAACCAGGCGCCGTAGTACACGACCTCGGCCCACTTCTGCTCGATGCCCAGCTTGTAGTGCAGCACCTCGCGCTCCAGGCACATGGCCTCCAGGGCCTTATGGGCGGTGATGAGGGCCAGGGCCGCCGGCTGCTCGTAGCATTCGCGGCTCTTGACGCCCACCAGGCGGTTCTCGATCATATCCAGGCGGCCGAAGCCGTTGCGGCCCGCCACCTCGTTCAGCTTGTAGATGACATCGATGTACTTCATGGGCTTGCCGTCCAGCCCGCAGGGGATGCCGGCCTTGAAATCCACCTCGATGTACTCGGGCTTGTCGGGGGCCTCCTCGGGCGATACCGTCATGGTGTAGATGTCCTCGGGGGGCTCGTTCATGGGGTCTTCCAGCACACCGCATTCGATGGCGCGTCCCCACAGGTTATCGTCGATGGAATAGGGCTTCTTGTTGGTGGTGGGCACCTCCACGCCGTGGGCGGCCGCCCATTCCATCTCTTCGGGGCGCGTCTTGAAGGGCCACTCGCGCACCGGCGCGATGATCTTCAGGGTGGGGTCGAGCAGCATGATGGAGGTCTCGAAGCGCACCTGGTCGTTGCCCTTGCCCGTGCAGCCGTGGGCGATGTACTTGGCCCCGTGCTTATGGGCGATGTCCACCAGATGCTTCGTGATGACCGGCCGCGACAGGGCCGAGAGCAGCGGGTACTGGTTCTCGTAGAGGGCGTTGGCGCGGATGGCATCGGTCAGGTAGCCGTCCACGAACTCCTCGCGCATGTCCACTACATAGCATTCCACGGCCCCCGTGCGCAGGGCTTTCTGGCGCACGGCCTCCAGGCCCTCGTGCTCTTGGCCCACCTCGCCCACTACGGCGATCACGTCCAGGTTATGCTCGTCGATGAGCCATTTGATGCAGATGGATGTATCCAGGCCGCCGGAATACGCCAGGACGACCTTCTCTTTCTCAGCCATTTCGCTTCCTTTCCCTATGGGCATCGTGCTTTAGCACGATAGAGTTACCGGTTGCTATTCTACAGCAGCCCTTCCAGCCTTTCGGCCATGGCATCCACATCTTCACGGGAGCACACGAGGGGCGGCAGGAAGCGCAGGGTGCGCGGGCCCGTGGCGTTCAGCACCAGGCCGGCTTCGAGCGCCGCCAGCACGATGGCATTGGCGTCGTGCCCCTCGGCCAGGTCGGCCGCCACCATGAGGCCCAGGCCGCGCACCTCCTGCACCGCGGGGATAGCGGCCAGGCGCTCCTTCAGGTAGGCGCCCACCTGGGCGGCATTCGCAGCCAGGCCTTCGGCCTGCACGGTGTCCAGCACGCAATTCGCTGCAGCCACGGCCAGGTTGCTGCCGCCGAAGGTGGAGCCGTGCACGCCGGGTTCGAACACCGAGGCCACCTGGGCCTGGGCCGCGCAGGCCCCCATGGGCACGCCGCCGGCTATGCCCTTGGCCATGGTGACCACGTCGGGGCAGATGCCGGCATGCTGGAAGGCGAAGGGATAGGTGCCGCAGCGGAACATACCGCATTGAACCTCGTCGGCCATGAGCAGGGCCCCGCTTGCTTCCGTGAGGCGCCGTGCCTCCTGCAGGAACTCGCGGGTGCAGGGATACACGCCGCATTCCCCCTGCACGGGCTCCAGCAGCAGGGCGCATATCTCATCGCCTTTCTGCTGGAACAGCTGCCGCAAGGCGTCTAGGTCGTTGGCGGGTGTGGCTATGAACCCATCGGGCAGCGGCTGGAATATCTCCTGCTTCACCGGTTGGGCCGTGGCCGCCAAGGTGGCCAGGGTGCGGCCGTGGAAGCTGCGCTGCAGGGTGACGACGAGCCGCTTGGCGCAGGGCTCGTCGGGGCGCGCACTGCGGGAGCGGGCGTACAGCCGCGCCAGCTTTATAGCGCATTCGTTCGCCTCGGCGCCGGAGTTGGCGAAGAAGGTCTGCCAGGGACCGTCCGGGGCGCCCTCCCCCGCCGACAGCAGCTCCGACAGGCGCTGGGCCAGGCGCCCGCGGCCCTCGATATAGTAGTAGTTGCTCACATGGATGAGCCGCTGCGCCTGGTCGCTTATGGCCCGCACCAGGGCCGGATGGCAATGCCCCAGGCTGACCACGCCGATGCCCGAGAGGAAATCCAGGTACTCGCGCCCCTCATCATCAAAGAGGTGCATCCCCGATCCGCGGACGAACTCCACGGGCTTGCGCCCGAATGTATGCATCACATAGGTTTCTTCCAATGCCTTCTCTGTCTGGAACCCCATGGTCCTCCTCCTTCGTATCGGCGGAACGGGGATGCCGGACCCGCGGTTGCGGCTCCGGAAGCGGCGCCCGCGCAGGGGCCGCACTACCCGTTCCTGCGCCAACCGATGTTACTTGTTCTCGAGCAGCTTCGCTGCGAAATTGCCCAGGGGGGCTGGTGACCCGTCCCCTTCCTCGGTGCCGCCTGCATAGACCGCCGTGCCCACGCCGGACACGGTGAGCATCTCCAGCAGGATGGAATGGGGCACCGTGCCGTTGACGATATAGGCGCTGGGCACGCCGCCCTGGAGGGCGTGGATGCAGGAGCGCAGCTTGGGGATCATGCCGGACGACAGCGTGCCGCCCTCGATGAGCCCGCGGGCCTCATCGGCGGACAGCTGCGACACCAGGGTGCCCTTGTCGTCGAAATCCAGGTACAGGCCGTCCACATCGGTGAGGAACAGTATCTTGGCGGCGCCGACGGCAGCCGCTATCTCGCCGGCCACCACATCGGCGTTCACATTGCAGTAGCCGCCGTCGTTGCCGATGGCCACCGATGCGATCACCGGGATGTAGTCGGCGGCGATGAGGTCCTGCAGCAGCGAGCCGTTTATGCGCTTGATGCGCCCCACGCGGCCCAAGGCGCCGCCGTCGGGCTCCGCGATTATCATGCCGCCATCGATGCCGCTGACGCCCACGGCGATGTTGCCGTGCTCGTTCAGGGCGCGGACGAGCTCCTGGTTCACCTTGCCGGCCAGCACCGTGCGCACCACTTCCATGGCATCGTCGTCGGTGACCCTCTGGCCCGCCTCGAACCGCACGGGCAGCCCCGCATGGTCCATGGCCCGGGTGATATCCTTGCCGCCGCCATGCACGATAACGGGGTTCACGCCGACGGTCTTCAGCAGCACGATATCGGCCATCACATCGGCCCGCAGCTGCGGGTCCACCATGGCGGCCCCGCCGTACTTTATGACGACGGTCTTGCCGGTGATGTTCTTGATCCAAGGCAGCGCCTCGGCGATGAGCTGCGCCGACTCCTTATCGGCTCCGCCGTTCGGTCTGGTATCCTTCGAAAGCTTCATGTTCGGTAATCTCCGTTTATCGTTATGTAGTCATGGGTGAAGTCGCAGGTGAATACTGCGGTTGCGTGGTTTCCGGCGCCCAGATGAACATCCAGTTCTATCTCGGGGCGCTCGAATCGTCGCAGGGCCTCCTCCTCGCTGAAGGGGACGGGCAGGCCCCCGCGGCAAACGGGGATTCCCATGATATCGATGGACACATCGCCCTGGTCGAAAGCGGCGCCGGAGCGGCCGGCAGCGGCGGCGATGCGGCCCCAATTGGCATCGTGGCCGAAGATGGCCGTTTTCACCAGGGGCGAATTGGCTATGGTGCGGGCTGCGGCATCGGCATCGGCCTCGCTGGCGGCCCCGGCCACGCGCACCGTCACCAGCTTCGTGGCGCCTTCGCCGTCGGCGGCCATGGCCCGGGCCAGGGTCGTGCATACCTGCAGCAGCGCCTGGCGGAATGCCTGCATGGCGGGGCCGTCCGGCGCGAACGGCTGCGCACCGGGAGCAGCGGCGCCGTTGGCGAACAGGATGCAGGTATCGTTGGTGGAGGTATCGGAGTCGACCGTGACCTTGTTGAAGGTGCAATCGGCTGTCGCACGCAGGGCCCGATGGAGGTCGGGAGCGGCCACGGGGGCATCGGTGGTGATGCAGGCGATCATGGTGGCCATGTCGGGCATGATCATGCCCGAGCCCTTCGCCATGCCGCCCACGGTGAAGGTGCAGCCGGGATAGCCCACGCTATCGCCGTCGAAGCAGACGGCCGCTTCCTTCGGATGCGTGTCGGTGGTCATGATGGCCCGGGCGGCATCCGCGCCGCCCCGGTCGGAAAGGGCCGCGATGACCTGCGGGACACCCGTATCGAAGCGCTCCATGGGCAGATGCACGCCGATGACGCCGGTGGAGGCCACCATGACCTCGCTTTCGGGGCAGCCGAGCCCCTCGGCGACCAAGGCCGCCATGCGATAGGCGTCCTCGAGCCCCCGGGGGCCGGTGGCGGCATTGGCCGTGCCGGAATTCACCAGCAGGGCCCGGGCGGTGCCGTAGCCGCACCCGCCGAGATGCTCGCGATCGACGATAACCGGCGCGGCGCAGAACACATTGCGCGTGAACACGCCGGCGCAGGCAGCAGGGGTGTCGGATACCACCAGGCCCAGATCCAGGCGGGAGGGGTCGCGGCGGAAGCCGGCATGGATCCCCGCCGCCCGGAATCCGGCGGCAGAGGCTGCGCCGCCGCCTTCCACGGCACGGAAGCGGCCGTCGGGGGCGGCGAGGCTCCCCAGGTTCAAGGGTTCTGCGGTATCCGGCTTCCCTGCTGACATGGCGCCTCCTTTAAACCGGCAGCCCGACGCCGTCGAGGCCGGCGGTTTCGGGGAGGCCGCAAACGATATTGGCGCATTGGACCGCCTGGCCCGCCGCGCCCTTGCACAGGTTGTCGATGGCACAGGTGGCTATAACCGTGCCCGTGCGTCCATCGGCCACAGCCGATACATGGGCGCGGTTGGTGCCCGCCACCGAAGAGGTCTGGGGCTGGGCATCGCCGCCCAGGTAGGTGACGAAGGGGGCGCCGGCGTAGAAGCCGGCGTAGAGGGCATCGAGCTGCTGCTGCGTTGCCGGCTGGGCCAACGGCATGGTGACGGTGGACAAGATACCCCGCTTCAAGGGGCCCAGATGGGGCGTGAACACCAAGCGGTCCCGCAATCCCAGGATCTGCTCTATCTCGGGGGTGTGGCGATGCGAGGCCACGCCGTAGGCCGCAAGGTTCTCATCGGCCGAGCAGAAGTGGGTGCGCGCATTCGCCTTCTTGCCCGCGCCGGTGACGCCCGACACGGCATCGGCCACCACCGGGCCCGCACCCAAGAGCCCCGCCCTCACCAGGGGGGCGGCGGCCAAGGATGTGGCGGTGGGATAGCAGCCGGCGCAAGCAACCAGCGCACCCCGGCCCTGGGCGAAACGGGCGGCCTGCTGCTGCAAACCCTCCGGGAACAGCTCCGGCAGCCCGAAGGCCGCTTCGGCCAGCAGCTCGCGCTGCGTATGGGGCACGCCGTACCATGCCTCGTATACCGCCGGGTCCTTCAAGCGGAAATCGGCGGAGAGGTCGATCACCGCCGCACCCGATTGCACCAGGTCCGGCGCCATGGCGAGGGCGGCGGTATGGGGCACCGCCAGGAACACGACCTCGCAATCGCCCAAGGGGGCATCGGCATGGGCCGAGAAGGCCAGGTCGGTGGCTCCTGCGAAACCGGGATAGCAGCTGGCCAGGGGACGGCCCGCAAGCTCATCGGATGTGGCTGCGACCAACTGGAAATCGGGATGGCCCAGGAGCAGGCGCACGGCTTCGATCCCAGCGAACCCCGCCGCCCCGACAACCCCCGTTTTGATAGCCATAGCCCATCGCCTCGTTCTGCATCTTCATTGGAAGCGTTAATCGTAGAAAAACACCCTTTCATTTGCAAGCCATTCACCGTATTAACCGATTAGCGGCCGCTTTGGGGTAAAGTATCCAGTTAATCGATAAGCCCTTGGCAAGGAGCATGACATGACCCCACAGGCCGAAGCATTGGTGGAATACTTCGAAAGCGGAATCAAAGGCGCCGGCGAGCCGGGTCGGCTGGGGGTGGAGCTCGAGCATATCATCACCGACGATCGCTACCATGCCGTCCCCTATGGGGGGCCGGCGGGCATCGGCTCGCTGCTGGAAGAACTGGCCGAAGGCTACGATGAGCAGCTGCGGGACGCCGAGGGGGACCTGCTGGGCCTGATGCGCCCGGGCGCCGCCCTGACCTTGGAACCGGCAGCCCAGCTGGAGCTGTCGGCGGGCCCCTACGAAGAGGTGGGAGCCATCCGCTGCGATTTCGAGGAGTTCCACCGCTCGCTGGCCAAGACGCTGGACCGCCGGGGGCAGCGCGCGGTGATCGTGGGCTACCAGCCCGCCTCGAAAGCGGCGGACCTGCCCCTGATCCCCAAGGACCGCTACCGCTTCATGGACGAGCATTTCGCCGCCATCGGCCCCTACGGGCGCTTCATGATGCGCGGCAGCGCATCCACCCAGATATCCATCGACTACTACTCGGCAGCCGATTGCCTGAGGAAGCTGCGCCTGACCTCGGCCGCCTCGCCGCTTTTCGCACTGATCTGCGATAACAGCGCCATCTTCGAAGGAGAGCCCGCGCCCCATGGGCTGATGCGCACGGAGATCTGGCGCGAATGCGACCCGGCCCGCTGCAACCTGGTTCCCGGCGTGCTGGACCCCCGCTTCACCTTGGAAGATTACGCCGCCTACGTGCTGGCGACGCCGGCCGTCTACGCCCGGGATGCCCAAGGCGCCCTGTTCGCCACCGAGCAGACCTTCGCCGAGCTGTTCGACGGGCGCCCCATGGACCGAGAGGACGTGGAGCACGCCCTCTCGATGCTGTTCAACGACGTGCGCCTGAAGACCTACATCGAGATCCGCACCGCCGATGCCATGCCGGTGCCCTTCGTGGCCGCCTATGCGGCCCTCGTGAAGGGCCTGTTCTACAGCGACGCGAACCTGGACGCCCTGGACGCCCTGTTCGACGGCGTAACGGAGGCCGATGTCGCCGTAGCCAAGGCGAACCTCATGGAAGACGGCTACGGGGCGCAGGTCTACGGGCGCTGTGCCGCCGACCTGGTGGACGAGCTGTTCGAGCGGGCCTACGATGCCCTGGCCCGCAACGAGCGCAGCTACCTTATCCCGCTGCGGCAGATGGCCTCGAAGCGGACCACCCTGGCAGCCCTAGGGCGCTGATGCCTAGAACCGCAGCGTGCTGCGGTCGGTGCATTCCAGCATGAGGCTGCCGAAGAGCAGCGCCTCGAAGACGGCCGGGCGCAGGGCCACCAGGCACTCCTGGCCGCCATCGAGGACGGCCACCGGCCCCTCGGCGCTCTGCGCTGCGGCGATGACGTCCTCGATGCGGCTTTCGGGTTTCAAGGCATAGGTATCCATAGCGGGTCCTCCCCTTCTCGATTCGATGTTCGGTGGACAAGCCCGGCGCGGGATCCCCTGCATGCGATGCGCTGCGGCCTGCATGGGCCCAGTATAGCAGAAAATTAGAACATTTGTTTGTATTTTCGGAAACAGGCTACCAGGAGAGCAGTTCGTAGCCATCGTCGGTGATGACCACCTGCACCTCCCATTGGGCCGAGGGCTTCCCGTCGGCGGTACGCACCGTCCATCCGTTGGGATCCTTCATGTTGATGCGGGCCTTGCCCATGTTCACCATGGGCTCGATGGTGAAGCACAGCCCCGGCACCAGCACCGGGCCATCGCCCACCCGATCATGGAAGCCCACCCAAGGGTCCTCGTGGAACTCCAAGCCGATGCCGTGGCCGCCGAATTCGCGCACCACCGAGTAGCCGGCATCGACGGCCACCCGGTTCACCGCCCGCGACACATCGCCCAGCAGGCCCCAGGGCCGGATGGCCGCCAGTCCCGCTTCCACAGCCTCTTTGGTCACCTGCACCAGGCGCCGCCGCTCGGGGCTCACCTCGCCGATGCAGAACATGCGCGACGAATCGCTGAAGTAGCCGTCCTTTACGGTGGACATATCCACATTCACGATATCGCCCTCCTGCAGGATATCCTGCGGGCTGGGGATGCCGTGGCAGACGACCTCGTTGATCGAGGTGCAGACGCTTTTGGGAAAGCCCTCGTAGTCCAGGTCCGCCGGCACCGCACCGTGGTCGATGCAGTAATCGTAGACCCAGCGGTCGATCTGCTCGGTGCTGGTCCCGGGGCCGATGTTGGCCTCCACCAGGTCGAGGGCCCCCACATTCACCTCTGCCGAGCGCCGGATGCCCTCGATGTCGGCCTCGGTCTTCAGCAGGGTGCGGGGCAGCACCTCGAAACCCTGGGCTGCCAGGGCCTCCATGCGCCCGTCGGCATCGAGGTGGCATTTCTTGTACTTCTTCCCGCTGCCGCACCAGCATTCGTCATTGCGGCCGGGATCCTGCATGCCGTCGAAAGCCATCGCCGCCCCCTAGGCCCGCACTTCGGCGCCGGTGGCACCGCAGACTTTCTTGACCAGCTTCTCCTGGGCCTTCTCGACCTCCTGGGAGGTGAGGGTGCGGTCGGGAGCGCGGAACTCCAGGGCGTAGGCCATGGATTTCTTCCCGACGCCCACGCGCTCGTCATCGCGGTACACGTCGAACAGGCGCACCTCGTCCAGAAGCTTGCCGCCGGCACTGGCCATGCATTGCATCAGGCGCTCGTTGGTCACGTCCTCGTCCACCACGAAGGCGATATCGGCTGTGACGGCGGGGAACTGCGGCACATCGCGGTAATCCCGGGCCGGACGGCTGGCGCGGCCGAGGGCCTCGAGGTCCAACTCGAAGGCCGCGATGGGGGCCTCGGCCTCGTAGGCCTGGGCCGCCAGGGGGTGGATCTCGCCTACCCAACCCAGCACCGACCCGCCCGAGAGCACCTGGGCGGCGCGGCCGGGTTGCAGATGGGGCGCTTCCTGGGCGTCGAGGGCCTTGAAGCGCAGCTTGGGGATGGCCAGCTCGCGGGCCAGGGACTCCACCGCCCCCTTGGCATCGAAGAAGTCGAAGGGCACAGCCGGGCTGTTCCAGGAGGGCTCGTCCATGGCCCCCGCCATAACGGCGGCCAGCTTGCGGCGCTCCTTGGGCTGCTTGGCCCCCTCGCGGGCGGCGAACACCACGCCGGTCTCGTAGAGCTGCACGTTCTTCACACCATGGGCCTGGTTGTAGGCCACGGAGCGCAGCAGCCCGGGTATGAGGCTCTGGCGCATGACGGATTGCTCGGTGCTCATGGGGTTTATGAGCTCCACCGCCTCGCCCAGCCCTTCCGGCGCCATGCGCAGCTTCTGCAGCTCGTCGGGCGCGGCGAAGGAGTAGGTGGTGGTCTCGTTCAGGCCCGCGGCCGTCATGGCGCGGTTCACGATGCGCTCGAGCTTCTGGGCGTCGGTCAGGACGCCGACGCGCTGGGGGCTGGCCGGCAGCGTGGGGGGCACTTGGTCCATGCCCCACAGGCGCAGGACCTCTTCGTACAGGTCTATCTCGCGCTCCAGGTCGGGCCGGTCGGTGGGGGGCACCACCTCGAGGGCCTCGGCATGGGCCGGGGCCACCACCTGGCAATCCAGACGCTCCAGGATGTCCACGATATCGGCCCGGGGAATGTCGATGCCCATCATGGCGCAGAAGCGCGGGATGCGGAAGCGCAGCTCGCGGCTGGGTGTGGGCAGCGGGTACTCGTCCACCAGGCCCGGACATACCACGCCGCCGGACACCTCGGCCAAAAGCGCCGCCGCGGCATCGGCGTAGGCGGCTATGGGATGGTCGTCCACCCGGCGCTCGTAGCGCATGGAGGACTCGCTGATGAGCCCCAGGTTGCGGCTGGTGCGGCTGGTGCGGCCCGGCTCGAAGGTGGCCGCCTCCAGCAGCACCGTGGTGCTGCCGTCGGTTATCTCGGTTTCCAAGCCGCCCATGACGCCGGCCAGGGCAACGGCCCGCTCGGGCGTTGCGATGACGGTCATGTCGGGGGTGAGGGCGCGCTCCTCGCCGTCGAGGGTGGTCAGCTTCTCGCCCTCCTCGGCAGCGCGCACGATCACATGCACCTTCCCATCGGGGCTCTCCAGCTTGTCGTAATCGAAGGCATGGAGGGGCTGGCCGTACAGGAACAGGATGTAGTTGGTGACATCCACCACGTTGCTGATCGATCGGGCGCCGGCGGCCGTCACGCGCTCGGCCAGCCAGGCGGGCGAGGGGCCCACCTTCACGTTCTTTATGACGCGGGCCGTGTAGCGGGGGCAGCGCACCGGGTCGTCGATCTGCACGGTCACCAGCTCGTGGGCATCGGGCTTGTTGCGGGCCTCCTCCAGCTCGAAGAGGGGCAGCGTGACGTCCTCGCGGTACATGGCGCCCACCTCGCGGGCCATGCCCACCATCGACAGGCAATCCGGGCGGTTGGGGGTTATCTCCAAGTCCAGCACGGTATCGGACAGGCCCCGGTACTCGGCGAAGGGCACGCCCACCGGCGCGTCCTCGGGCAGGATCATGATGCCCTCGTGGCTGTCGCCCAGGCCCAGCTCGCGCTCGGAGCAGTTCATGCCGCAGCTGGCCACGCCGCGCAGCTTCGACTTCTTTATCTTGATATCGCCGGGCAGCTCGGCCCCCACCAGGGCGGTCACTATATGGTCGCCGGCCTGGAAGTTCTGGGCGCCGCAGACGATCTGCAGCGGCGCGGGGTTGCCGTCGTCATCGGTGTTCCAGGGGCCCACGTCCACCTGGCAGACCCACATATGGTCGGAATCCGGGTGGCGCTCCTTGCCCACCACCTGGGCCGTCACCACGTTCTGGAAGGCGGCGCCCAAGGTCTCGACGCCCTCGACCCCCGTGCCGGTGAGGTCCAGCCGGTCGCAGAACGCCTTCAGGTCGTCCGGAACGTCCACGTATTCGCTAAGCCATTTCAGAGATACCTTCATAGATGCTCGCCCTTTTCTAGAATTGACGGAGGAAGCGCATATCGCCCTGCAGCAGCAGCCGCAGGTCGGGAACGTTGTACTTCAGGCAGGCCGCCCGCTCCACCCCCATGCCGAAGGCGAAGCCGGAGTACTCCTCGGGGTCGATGCCGCTCATCTGCAGCACATTGGGGTCCACCATGCCGCAGCCCAGGAGCTCCAACCAGCCGGTGCCCTTGCACATGCGGCAGCCCTCGCCGCCGCACACGGCGCAGGACACGTCGACCTCGGCCGAGGGCTCCGTGAAGGGGAAGTAGTGGGCGCGGAAGCGGGTGCGCCGGTCGGGGCCGAAGACGGCCTTGCACAGGTAATCGAGGGTGCCCTTCAGGTCGCCGAAGGTGATGCCCTTGTCCACCACCAGGCCCTCTATCTGGGTGAACTGGGGCAGATGGCTGGGGTCGGCGATGTCGCGGCGGTACACCTTGCCGGGCGCCACGATGTAGATGGGCAGCTGCTGGTCCTCCATGGCGTGCACCTGCACGCCGCTGGTCTGGGTGCGCAGCAGCACATCGGATTCGCCCCGCACGCTGGCCGCCTCGCCCGAGCGATCCACCACGTAGAAGGTGTCCTGCAGCGAGCGGCTGGGATGGTCGGCCGGGGCATTGAGCGCCGTGAAGTTGTAATAGTCCGTCTCGACCTCGGGACCGTCGGCCACGGTGTAGCCCAGGCCCAGGAACACATCGCAGATCTCCTCGGTCACACGGTTGATCAGGTGCCGCGTGCCCAGGCGCTGGGAGCGGCCGGGCAGCGTGACGTCCACCGCGGCCGCATCGATGCTGGCCTCGAGCTCGGCGGCGGCCAGGGCGGTCTTGCGGGCCTCCAGGGCCTCCTCCACCGCATTGCGGGCGGCGTTCACCGCCTTGCCCACGACGGCCTTCTGGTCGGCGGGCACCGACCCCATATTGCGCAGGTAGGCGGTGAGCGTACCCGATTTGCCGACGGTGCGGACGCGCACCTCGTCGAGGGCGGCGGTATCGGCGGCGGCTTCGATGGCGGCGAGGGTCTCGGCTTGGAGCGCCGCCAGTTCATCAACGATTGCCATGGCATGCCTTTCATCGTGCGATTTCACACAAACGAGAAGTATAGCGCTTCCCGGCCGCTTGCGGGGCGGTTTCCCCAGGCTGTGGCATTCCGCGCAGGCAGCGGCGCCCCACCCCGGGGAACGTCGGCGGGGCGCAGTATAATGGAGCCTCCGATTGCGCCGCGGCCATCGGTTGCCGGTGCCGGGAAGGAGGGCCCGTGAAGATACTCCTGGTAGAGGACGACCCTGCCATCGTACGCAGCTTGGACGACCTGCTGCGCAGCGAGGGCTACGACACGGCCTGCGCCTCGCGCCAGGACGAGGCGGTGGCGCTGCTGGGGGCCGAGCCCTTCGACCTCATCCTGCTGGATGTCACCCTGGCCCAGGGCAACGGATTCGCCGTATGCGCCGCCGCGAAGGAGATATCCCCCACCCTGCCCGTCATATTCCTGACCGCCTCCGACGACGAGTACTCCACCGTGGCGGGGCTCGACATGGGGGCCGTGGACTACATAGCCAAGCCGTTCCGCGCCCGCGAGCTGACCTCGCGCCTGAGGGCGGCGCTGCGGCGCACCTCCCCCGGCGGCAGCGAGGTGCTGTGCGCCGGCGGCCTGCGCCTGGACCCCGCCACGGCATCGGTGAGCAAGAATGGCTGCGAAGTGGTGCTTTCGGCCCTGGAATACCGGCTGCTGCTGCACTTCATGCAGCGGAAGGGGCAGCTGGTCACCCGCGAGGCCCTGCGCGACGCCCTGTGGGACAGCGCGGGCGAATACGTATCGGACAACGCCATAAACGTGTATATCCGCCGGCTGCGGGAGCGCGTGGAGGACGACCCGGCCGAACCGCGCATCATAACCACGGTGCGGGGCTTGGGCTACAAGCTGGAGGATGCATGAGGGCGGTGGGGCGCTCGGCCCTGCGCCAGGCGGCCGTGCTCGGCCTGATCCTGGCCGCCATCACCGCAGCGGCGGCGTGGGCCGGCGGCCGCACGGCGGCTTTATGGTGCCTGGGGGCCTCGGCGGCCGCCCTGGCCTTCTTCTGCCTTGCCTCGTACCGGCGCCACCGCGAGATCCGCCGTCTGACGGCATCCATCGACGAAGTGCTCCACAACGGGCGCGACCTGCAGCTGTCCGACTACCACGAGGGCGACCTGGCCGTGCTGCACAACGAATTGCAGAAGATGGTGGGGCGCCTGTCGCGCCTGAGCAGCCAGCTGGCCTCCGAGAAGACGGCCCTGGCCGATGCGCTGGCCGACATATCGCACCAGATACGCACGCCCCTGACAGCCGCCGAGCTGATGATCCCCGCCATCGAGCGCTGCTCCGATGCCCAAGAGCGCAAGCGCCTGCTGCGGGACCTCGAAGCCCTGCTGGACCGCATGGCGTGGCTGGTAGCCACCCTGCTGAAGATAGCGAAGGTCGATGCGGGATCCTTCCCCCTGGAGCAGCGCCCCGTGACCGCAGCGGCCGCAATCGACCGCGCGCTCGAGCCCCTGGCGGTGGCCCTGGACATCAGGGGCATCGCCCTGGTGCGCGACACCCCCGCCGCAACCTTCCGCGGCGATGAGCTGTGGACCGCCGAAGCCATCGAGAACATCGTGAAGAACTGTATGGAGCACACCCCGGCCGGCGGCACCATAGCCATCGGCGTCGCCGAGGATGCCCTGGCCACCCGCATAGCCATCGAGGACACGGGGGGCGGCATCGCCGAAGAGGACCTCCCGCACCTGTTCGAGCGCTTCTACCGGGGCGCAGACAGCGGCTCCCGCGAGGGATTCGGCCTGGGCCTCGCCTTGGCCCAGGCGCTCGTCTCGGCCCAAGGGGGCACCCTGCGGGCCGCCAATGCCGCCGATGCCGAGGGCGCCGTGCGCGGCGCCCGCTTCGAGATAACCTTCCCCAAGATGTGCGTATAGCAGCCCGGCGCCCCCTTGGCCGCCTTCATTACAAAGCTGTAATGAAGGGGCCATGGCAGCGTAAGGAGCCCTCCCCATACTGGTATGCATACCTTGGCACCGATGAAAGGACGGCACGCCATGACCCTATTGGAAGCCAGCCATCTGACGAAGGTCTACGGCGAGGGCGCCCAGGCCACCCGGGCCCTCGACGACGTATCCTTCGCCGTGGAAGAAGGGGAGTTCCTGGCCATCGTGGGCTCCTCGGGATCGGGGAAGTCCACGCTGCTGCACCTGATGGGCGGCGTGGACCGCCCCACATCCGGCACGGTGCGCCTGAACGGCGCGGACGTGTACAGCCGCACCGACGAGCAGCTGGCGGTGTTCCGCCGGCGCGAGGTGGGGCTCGTCTACCAGTTCTACAACCTGGTGCCGGTGCTGAACGTGGTGGAGAACCTGACGCTGCCCGTTGCCCTGGACGGCCGCCCTGTGAACGAAGGGCGCTTGGCAGAGCTGCTGGAGCGGTTGGGGTTGCAGGGGCGCGAGGGCTTCCTGCCCCGCCAGCTGTCCGGCGGCCAGCAGCAGCGGGTGGCCATCGGGCGGGCGCTGATGAACGCCCCCTCCATCGTGCTGGCCGACGAGCCCACGGGCAACCTGGATACCGCCAACAGCCGCGCCATCATGCAGCTGCTGCGCGATTCGAACCGCGATTTCGGCCAAACCATGGTGGTGATCACCCATGACGAGGAGATAGCCCTGACCGCCGACCGCATCATAGCCATCGAGGACGGGCGCATCGTGCGGGACGAGAGGATCCGCCGATGAATGCCATGATGCGCTTCACCCTGCGCTCCCTGCGGGCCAACCGAGTGCGCAGCCTGGTGACCATAGCCGGCGTGGCCCTGGCCGCCGCGCTGCTGACGGCGGTGCTGACCACCTTCACGAGCCTGCAATCGATGCTGTACCGCAGCGAGGTGGCCATCAGCGGCAGCTGGATGGCGCAGGTGCAAAGCGATGTCCTGGAGCCGCTGGAGGAAGAGGCCCGGGCTGCGCTGGCCGACGGGCGGATATCGGCGGCGGCCTTCATGCAGGACGCCGGCTTCGGCGAGCTGACCGAGGCCCAGCAGAGCCTGAATGGCACCTATCTGCCCATCGTCGATTTCTCCGGCGACGTCGGGACCCTGTGCGCCCTGCAGCCCAGCGAGGGGCGCCTGCCCGAGAAAGCCGGGGAGATACTGCTCTTCGATACCTGGCGCATGGGCGAGGATGCCCTGGAGGTGGGCAGCACCCTGACGCTGCCCGTGGGCGAACGCGTGGCGGTGGCGGCGCCCGGGAAAGGAAGCGCCGAGGAGATGCCCGGGATACCGGCCGATGGCAGCTTCGCAGGCGATGCGGAATCGGACGGGCGCCTGATAGCGGATGGCACCGTGCTGAATTCCTCCATCGGCTACCTGGAAGCCGAGCTGGACGGCGGGGTCTTCAACGAGGAGCTGCGCGATACCCGGGAGCGCACCTATACCGTGGTGGGCTTCTATGACCGGACGGGCTCTGCCATGGCCAACAGCTGCGGTACACCGGCGCTCACCTGCGATTCCCCCGCCGATGAGACCACGGGGTTCACGCGGGCCTTCGTCACCATGGACGATGTTTCCAGCACAGCCGAGGTGCAGGAGCTCCTTGAAGATGCCTTCCCCGGCTATTACGCCGAATTGCACATCGGGCTGCTGCGCTATATGGGCGTGCGATCCGAGGGCGCCATATGGGACACCTTCTTCAATATCGCGGCCATCCTGGCGGCAGTCATAATCGTGGCCTGCGTATCGCTGATCTACAACGCCTTCGCCATATCGGTGGCGGAGCGCACCCGGCAGTTCGCATTGCTGGCCTCGGTAGGGGCCTCGCAGCGCCAGCGGCGCTATGCCGTGCTGGTCGAGGCCCTGGCCGTGGCGCTGGTGGGCATACCCCTGGGCGTGCTGGTGGGAATCGGCGGATGCGCCGCCACCTTCGCCGCCCTGGGTCCCGCGCTGACAGCGGTCCTGGTTGGGAGCAGGACCGATCTGGACGTGGGATTCGCCCTGACGGTGGCGCCCTGGGTCCTGATCCTGGCTGCCGGCCTGACGCTTGCCACCGTGCTGATATCGGCCTATGTGCCGGCCCAGCGGGCCAGCCGCATAAACGTGATCGATGCCCTGCGGGGCTCCCAGGGCTCTCGGGCCTCCGAGAAGGGCGCCCAACAGGCAGCGGAGGCGGCCCGGAGCGGAAGCCCGTGGAGGCGCCGGGGCGCGGCGGGGCGGCTGTTCGGCATAGGCGGCACCCTGGCCCGCATCAACGAGAAGCGCGGAAGCTCGAAGGGCGGCGCGGCATCGGTGTCGCTGGCCCTGGCCATCGTGCTGCTGATGACGGCCGGGTCGCTCTCGACCTTCCTGGGGACCCTGGCTGATGCGGCCAGCGCCGAGGGAGCGCAGGCCGGCGATGTGGCGGTAATGGCGATGCTGGTAAGCAAGGAGTACGCAGCCGCTGACGGGGCCGAGCCCACCCCCGAAGCCGTGGCCGACGCCGCGAACGCGCGCTTCGCCGCCGAAGCGGACATCTTCGCCGGGGGCTATGAAGCCCTGAGGGAAGTACCCGACACGGAGCCTCTTGGCTGGACGCTCAGCGGCCCGGCTCCCATCATCGTACCTGAGGCCATGGCGGGGGCGGCGATGCATACCACCGATGCCATCCAAGGTGGCCCGATGGCAAACGGGAGCTATGGTGCCATGGCCGTCATCACGTACCTGGACGACGCCTCCTTCGACAGCTTCGCCGCTGAATCGGGCCTGGATGCGACCGCTTACCACGACCCCGACCATCCGCGCGCCATAGGCGTATCCCAGGCCTATGGCAACGACGGCAGCCTGTACCAGCTGATGGATGTGTTGGCCGGGCCGGGCACCATCGAAGTGCTGACCGGCGCCGTATGCGACGGGCGGGCGGCGAGCCGCTTCGATATAAGCTACGGGGAGGGCGGCATGGCCTTCGAACCCTATGTGGCCGACGGAACCGGCCGCGTCAAGGCCGTTGCGGGCCAGACGGCCCTCGCTACCGCATCGTTGGACGTGGCGGCCGTGGTGCCGAAGGGCCCCGATACCGTGGGATCGGCCGGCAGCACCGTGCAGCTGCTGGTGCCCCGCTCGCTGGCGGCAACCCAGGGATTCGGCATGATGGGCCCCTCTTTCCGCGCCTTCTTCGATGCCCCCGAAGGGCATTCCGGCGAAGCGGGCCAGGCCCTGGTGGACTGCCTGGGGGACTACCTCCACGGGGTACCCGATGCCGACCCCGCCTTCCTCAGCATGATGGACTATGCCGGCAACCGAGACAGCAACCGCATGATGGCCCTGGTGGTGAACGTGTTCTGCCTGCTGTTCACCGTAATACTGACGCTCATCGCGCTGGCCAACGTGTTCAACACCATCACCAACAGCCTTATCCTGCGCCGGCGCGAGTTCGCCGTGATGCGTTCGGTGGGGATGTCGGACCGGCAGTTCCGGTCGATGATCCTGGACGAGTGCACCTCGTGGTGCATCCGGGGCCTGGTGCCGGGGATCATCGTGTCCGTGGCCGTGTCGTACCTGCTGTATCGGGCCGTGACCGCCTCGATGCGCGGAATCGCCTTCGCCCTGCCCTGGACCTACGTGGCCCTGGCCGCGGGCCTGTGCGCCCTGGCCGTGGGGGTGTCGGTGGCCTACGGCATGAGGCGCTGCCGGGCGAGCAACGTGGTGGAGGCCCTGCGGGCGGAATAGGGGGCTTCACGCAAGCGAAGGGCGTGTGCTCGCACGCCCTTCCCGGAAGCGTTGCGGTATCCTGGTGACACTGACGAGAAAGGAAGCGCCATGGCCGCCATCGGATGCCATCTGTCCATAGCGAAGGGATTCGCCCAAGCCGCCCGCGATGCGGCCTCCATCGGCGGGAACACCTTCCAATTCTTCACCCGCAACCCCCGAGGCGGCAAGGCGAAGGAGCTCGACGAGGCCGACCTGGCGGCCTTCCGGGAAGTGTGCGCCGAAGCGGGCATCGAGGGAATCCTGGCCCACGCCCCCTATACCATGAACCCCTGCTCGGCCAAGGAGGACACCCGGGAGTTCGCCCGGCAGATCCTAGCCGGCGACCTGGAGCGCATGGAGGCCATCATGCCGGGGCAGCTGTACAACATGCACCCCGGCTCCCATACCGGCCAGGGCACCGAGGCGGGCATCGGGCAGATCGCCGATGCGCTGAACGCCGTCCTGGCCCCGGGACAGACCACCACCGTGCTGCTGGAGACCATGGCGGGCAAGGGCTCGGAGGTGGGCGGGCGCTTCGAGGAGCTGGCGCAGATCATCGACCGGGTGGAGCTTTCGGACCGCCTGGGCGTATGCCTGGACACCTGCCATGTGTGGGACGGCGGCTACGACGTGGCGGGCAACCTGGAGGGCGTGCTGGAGGAGTTCGACCGCGTACTGGGGCTGGGCCGCCTGCGGGCCCTGCACCTGAACGATTCGAAGAACCCCCTGGCCTCCCATAAGGATCGCCACGAGAAGCTGGGCGAGGGGCATATCGGCTTCGATGCCTTCGCGGCCATCGTGAGCCATCCGGCCCTGGCGGGGCTGCCCTTCTACCTGGAGACGCCCCAGGATGAGCTGAGCGGCTGGGGCGCCGAGATCGCCCGCCTGCGCGAGGCTGTGGAGTAAAGCACGCCTTCCCTCACCGCTGCGGGGGAACCGCCTCCGAGGGGCCGGCCGGGGAGGGGTGCCCCTACGGCTGCTCGGCGCGACGGCCCTTGGACGCATGCGAGCCCCACCGCGCCTGCGCAAGCGGGGCGCCCCTCCCCGGCCGGCCCCTCGGAGGCGGTTCCTTGGAAGGGTAGCCCTAGGGGAGGAAGTTCAGGGCTATGGCGGCGGCCAGCAGCGCCGCACCCAGCACCAGGGCGAGCCAGTCGGCGGCCTTCAGGGGGTATTCCCGATAGCCGCTGGCCCGGGTGCGCAGGTCGAAGCCGCGCACCTCGGCGGCTATGGCGGAGCTGTTGGTCTTGCGTACGGAGCTCACCAGCAGGGGCACGCACAGCGGCGCCATCAGGCGCACCTTCTTCACGATGCCCCCTTGGTCGAACTGGATGCCCCGCGCCGTCTGGGCCTCCATGATGGCACCCATGTCGTTCATGAACACCGGGATGAAATGCACGGTGGAGGCGAAGGTGAACGCGTACTTATAGGGCACATGCAGCACCTTCACCGCCGCATTGGACAGGTCTGACATCTTGGTCACGTAGAACACGAGGAACAGCGGGATGGCCGCGGCCTCCAGGCGCACGATGGTGGTGACGGCCGCCAGGACCGAGCCGGTTCCGATGTAGCCCCAGGGCAGGTCGACCAGCCGGTCGCCCACCGGGGTGGTCAGAAGCAGCAGCACCGCCAGCAGCAGCGAGAATACCAGCACCGCCTTCATCAGCCCGAAGGTGGGGCGCAGCATGCCGCAGGAGGCGGCGAGCCCCAGGCCCACGGCCAGCATAGCTGCCAGGAACACCAGGTTGCCCGTACAGAAGCAGGCGATGGCGAACAGCACGGCGAACAGGACCTTCGCCACCGGGTTCAACCGGTGCAGCAGGGAATCGCCGGGAACGTACTCGAGGAAACCTCTCATCGGAGCACCTCCTTGGAATCGCTGGGAACGGGGACGGCCGGCGGCTGCAGCTCCTGGGGGCCGGGGGCGCCCTGAAGCCGCTCGGCCGCCTCTTCCAGCACGAAGCCGCCGACGGGGGCGCGGCCGGCCATAGTCTCCACAGCGACCTGCATCTCGTTCAGCGTATCGGCGGCGGCAACGGGGCTTTCGGCCAGGCGCGCATCCATGAGCGGCAGGGCCAGGGATATATCGACGATCTGGGGCGGCACCAGGTGCGCCTCCTCCAGGGTGCGGGGGTTGCGCAGCACCTCGAACGTGGAGCCCTGGTCCACCACGCGGCCCTCGCTCATCACGATGACGCGCTCGGCGAAATCGGCCACCACCTCCATGTCGTGGCACACCATGACCACGGTGGTGCCGGCCCGGTGCAGCTGCGAGATAACCTCCATCACCTTCACGCACTCGCGGAAATCCAGGCCGGTGGTGGGTTCGTCCAGCACCACCACGGGAGTCTCCAGCACCACGATGGAGGCCAGGGCCAGCAGCTGGCGCGCACCGCGGTTCAGCAGGAACGGGTCGGCATCGGGGTCGAAGCCGAACCGCTCGATGATGGCGTCCACCCGCTGTTCGGCCTGCGCATCCAGCTCGCCGAGGGCTTTGAAGCCGAACAGCAGCTCTTCCCGCACGGTGCCGCAGCATATCTGGCGGTCGGGGTTCTGGAACAGGAAGCCCACCCGGTGCGCAAGCTCGCTGGTCTTCAGCTGCGTCGTGGGAACGCCGTCGATGAGCACCTGGCCGGAATCGGGCTTCAGCAGGCCGTTGATCAGGCGCATGGCCGTGGATTTGCCGGCGCCGTTGGTGCCGGCGAAAGCGACGAACTCGCCTTGCCCGATGGCGAAGTCGACTCCCTTCAATATGGGGATGCGCCCGTCGTAGGATGCGCGTACATCGCGGAACTCTATCATGCGACCACCTCCAGCAGGGCGCGGCTGGCCTGGGCGACATCGGTGCACACGGGGCCCGCGTACAGGCCGGCGGCGGCCAGGCGGTTCATAAGCGTGGTGGAACGGGGACAGTTCACCCCGATGGACAGCAGCTCCTCGCTGCGGGCCAGCACGGCGGCCGGCGCATCGGCGAAGCGCACGCGGCCATCCTGCATGATCACCAGCAGGTCGGCGAATTCCGACAGCAGCGCGATCTTCTGCTCGACCACCACCACGGTGGTGCCGTGGCGGCGCGCATAGTCGGCCAGCAGCAGGAACACCTGGCGCGAGCTGGCCGGGTCGAGCTCGGCCGTGGGCTCGTCAAGCACCAGCACCTTCGGGCGCAGCGCCAGGATGGAGGCGATGGCCACCTTCTGCTTCTGGCCGCCGGACAGGCTGGCTATCAGGCGGTCGCGCAGGTCGGCGATGCCCATGGCCTCCAGAGCCTCGTCGACCCGCGCGGGGATGAGCTCGTGGGCCACGCCGAAGTTCTCCAGGCCGTAGAGCATCTCGTCTTCCACCACCGAGGCGACGAACTGGGAATCGATATCCTGGCAGACCGACCCTACCAGGCGCGAGATGTCTGTGAGGGAGGTGTCGCAGGTATCGTGCCCGTCGATGAGCACCTCGCCGTAGAAGTCGCCGGGATAGCAATAGGGCACGATGCCGTTCAGGGCGTAGGTCAGCATGGACTTGCCGGAGCCGGCAGGCCCCGTTATGCCCGTGAAGCTGCCGGCGGGGATATCCAGGTTCACATCCATCACCGCCGGTTGGCTGCATTCGCGGTAACGGAAGCAGAAATCTCTCAGCTGTATCATGATGCGCCCCCTATCGTTTCAGGACTTTCCGCAAAAGCGGAGCCAGGATCTGCACGAGGATGGCGTTGAATGCCGCCGTGCCGAACACCATGACGGCATAGGTGATCAGGATGACCGGCAGCCCCAGGCCGTTCATGGTGCCCACCAGGATGGCGAAGGTGTAGCCCGACACCACGGTGGACAGGAACGTGCACGCGAAGGGGGCGAAGTCCAGCCGTCCCGCCTTCAGGGGCAGGTGGATCAGCAGGCCGCAGGCCAGGGCGCCCAGGGCCTCGGAGGGGATGTTCACCAGCGGCGTGGCGTTCAACAGGGGAATCTGGCACATCAGGCCGGCCAGGATGCCGATGATGAGGGCCTGCCCCACGTTGGGCCGCGTGAGGATGATGGCCAGGCAGTACATGGCTATGACGAAATTGGGCTTCATGCCCGCAAAGGACAGGAAGCTGGCCACGGTGAGCTTCAGCACCGCGCCGGCCGCCAGCAGCACGGCTATCAGGATGAGGTCCTGGGTGGAAAGGTGCCGCCGCGCACCCCGCCGCGCCGCCTTGCGGGCCTCGGCGCCCACGGCGCCCCCGGTGATCACCCGGGGCGTGCGGCCCGCCAAGGGGTCGCAGGCCGCCCGGGCCTTCGCTTCTTCCATCTTCGCTCCTTTCGTAGGGCCGGCGCGGGCCGGCCATTGCGTTCTCGAATCACTCCGCCGTCTGCGGGCCAAAAAGAAAAGCCCGCCCTTCGCGGCCTCTTGCGAGACCCCAAAGGACAGGCTTTTCGAACCTGCGGTGCCACCTTTGCTTGGCTTCCTCGCGGAAGCCCCCTCATGAACGGGCCATCACCCATTCTGCCTCTGACGCGGGCTCACGGTCCGGATACTCGGCCCTTCCCTTCGCGGGGTGCGGGGCCTTTCCCCTTTCCCTCGGCGACCCATTTGCCTACTGGCGTTCTGCGGGAATCTCAGCTGCGCCCGCTCTCTGTAAGTGCCCGACAGGCTTTACCTTCGCCTCAACGGTTTCGAGTTATTCGATTGGCGGCTACTTTAGCGCAGCGGAGTGGGGCTGTCAAGAAGGGGGTCGGAACCGAATGAGACTCGAAGAGATACGCCACATCTGTTCGCCGGCAACATAGAGTTTCACCAGGAGATAGCGGTCCAATCAATCGTTGAGAAGCGTGCATTGGGGTCCGCCCGCTGGAAATCAATGCAGAATATGATAATGCGATGCGCGTCATCGTCTTTGAGATAGTAGAGCGTGAACGGGGTGTCGGGAACAAAGAGCGCTCGGCAAGGGAACGGCGGCTTGGCCGCAGGGTAGATAGGGTCATAGGCGTGACCAAAGTCGGGGAATGATTCTAAGAGCTCGCGGTAAGCGAAGATCTTCCGTGCTATCCGTTCGTTCTCAACGTTGTCCCCGATGAAACGGATAGCACGGAAGATCAGATCGGAAGAGAGTCGTGTAGGGAAAGAGTGTAGATCTCGGTGGTCGCCGT